>JAVEDG010000283.1 GCA_030841245.1 Actinomycetota bacterium | reverse complement strand
ATGTGCACGTTGGACGGCAGCAGCCGGGTGGGTGCGGCGGCGGAGCCGCCGGGCAGCAGCAGCTGGCCATGTGGAGTGTCCTCGGCGTCGTCAGTGTCGCCGGCCGGGGCTTCTGCCCGGTCACCGGAGCTGGTGCGGCCCCAGCGCGGCTCGGAGGGCGTCGAGGAGGTGGTCGGCTCGGCGTTGGTCCTTTGGTCGGGTGTCGTCGAACCCGTCGGTGCCCGGATGCGGCTGGTCGGCCTTTCGCAGCCAGGCGGCGAAGAGGGTCTCGTCGGCGTTGCCGATCTCGAACCTGCCCATGTAGCCGCCGCCGGGGCGGCGTTTGGTGATCAGCCGGTTGACCTCAGCCTCTTGTGCCGCCGCCTCCGCGGCCTCGAGCTCCCGCTGCACCGCGGCCGCGTCGGCCAAATCGTCGACATCCGGGGTCGAAGTCAGGGCCTCGGCCAGCGCCTGGCCGGCTTTGGTCAGCTCGGCCGGGCTCAGGGAGCCGGCCTGCTCGATCAGGAAGCGGGCGGCCTGGGCCCGATCCGCCTCGGTGACCGCGGGGATCGCGTCGACCCGGGCCAGCGCGGCGGCGAGCACCCGGGACTGCTCCACGGTCACCGTGCCGTCGGCCAGCGCGGTCTGCACGGCCGGCTGGGCGGCGAGCAGCCCGGCCTCCCGCAACCTCGCCGCGGCCAGCCCCCGCGAGAGCCGGAACCGTTGGGTCAGCCACTGCGCGGTGGACAGCGCCTGGGTGCGGTCCTTCAGCGACCGCGACTCCGCCTCGGTGAGCAGCACCGCGCGCAGCGCGGTGGCGCGGGCCTCGACCTGCACCAGGGCCGCGAGGGCGGCTTCGACGTCGCCGTCGCCGAGCTGCCAGGCGGTGCCGTGCCCGGCCAGCGCCAGCTGGTCGGCCGCGCCGCGGGCACCGGCCAGCACCGGGTGTCCGAGGAGGGTGCCGCCGCTGCTGCTCATACCCGGAACAGTAGGGAAGGGGTCGGACACAAACCCCGACCCGCGACACCCCGGAATCCCTTTGTTCACAACAGATTCGCCGTCCACAACCAACGACTGGTTGTCCACAGATTCCGCGCGACGGTCGATCAGGTCGGCCGTGCAGCCCGGTCACGGCGACGACGCTCCCCGGCTCGGCGGGCCGACCCGGTCATCGTCACGACCAGCATCCCGACCAGGCCGATCGCCGCAAGCCCCAGCCCGAGGCGGCCGTTGAGCGGCAGCACGATGCCGATCCCGCCACCGACCACCCAGGACAGCTGCAGCAGGGTCTCCGACCGGGCGAACGCCGAGGTCCGCACCGACTCGGGCACCTCTCGCTGGATGATCGCGTCGAGCGAGAGCTTGCCGAGCGCCTGTGCGACGCCGGCCGTCGCCGCGACGACCAGCACGGTGACCAGGCCGTATATGAAGGCTCCTGCTACCGCGGCGCCCGCCTCGAGGAAAAGCACCACGACGACCACCGCGTCCGGTGCGCGCGACCGGACCCGCGACCCGAGCGCGGTGCCGACCGTCGTGCCCACCCCCGCGGCGACAGCCACCAGACCGATGGCCGCCGTGTCGTGCAGCCCACCGATCGGCCGCTCGCGCAGCAGGAACGCGAGGAACATGGTGAGGAACCCGGAGAAAGCGCGCAGCGCCCCGTTGGCCCGCAGCGCGCTGACGACCGCCGAGCCGACGTTGCTGCGCCGGGGGATCGGTCCGGTGTCGTCGAGGGAGAGCGTGGTACGCGTCTCCCCCTCGGTCGAGTCGACGCGTGCGGGCAGCCGAAGTGCGAGCACCATGCCGGCCCCGAAGACGACGAAGGCCAGGCGCAGGGCCCAGCCAGGTCCGATCGTCGCCAGCCCGGCGGCGAACCCGGCACCGATCGCCCCGGAGACGATGCCGGCCAACGAGATGCGGGAGTTGACCGCGACCAGGGTGCTGCCGGGCGGCAGCAGCCGAGGCACCGTCGCCGAGCGCGACACGCCGTACGCCTTGGACGCCACCAGGCAGCCGAACGCCGCGGGATAGAGGGACAGGCCCGCGTGCGAGATCGAGCCGGCCATGACCCAGACCAGGAAGCAGCGGGTCAGCATCGTGGCGGCGATGGCGTAGCGCCGGCCCCGCCGGAACCGGTCCAGCAGCGGGCCCACGACGGGGGCGATCACCGCGAACGGCGCCATCGTGACCAGCAGGTAGAGCGCCACCCGCCCTCGCGCCTCGCCGGTCGGCACGGAGAAGAACAGCGTGTTGGCCAGGGCCACCGCCACCATCGCGTCGCCGGCGGTGTTGACACCGTGCAGCTCGATCAGCCGGCCCAGCCCCGACTCTCCGGCGCCCTTGGCATGGGTCACCCGCCGTACGGCGCGGGCGAGACGGGCCGCTCCCGTGCGGGTGCGCGAGGCGGCGGTCCGGCCGTGCCGGACCGCGTCACGGGACAGCGCCGTGAAACGCGCCCGGTTGCCTTCGCTCACGCGACCATCCTGCCGGTTTGCGCCGAAGCCTGCGCATACCGCCGGTTCGCGTCGCGGCCCCGGATGGGAGACAATCACCCCTCGTGAGTACGACGACGGCGACGCGTGCCGACTCCGCCCTCCTAGCGGCGGTCGACGTCGCCCGCGATGCGGCCGAGAGTCTTGCGCCCGGCCAGGTCGGAGAGCTCGTCGGGAGCACCGCCGACGGCGAGCGCCTGGTCACGCATTTCTTCGAGTGCCTCGACCCGGCCTACCGCGGCTGGCGCTGGGCCGTCACGGTGACCAGAGTCCCTCGCAGCCGGGTCGTGACCGTGTGCGAGTCGGTGCTGCTGCCCGGGGACCAGTCGATGCTCGCCCCCGCGTGGCTGCCGTGGAGCGAACGCCTCAAGCCGGGGGACCTCGGCGTCGGCGACCTGTTGCCGACGCGGGAGGACGACGACCGGCTCGAGCAGGGCTACACGGGCACCGGCGACGAGGACGAGGACCGGGTCGCGATATGGGAGCTGGGGCTCGGCCGGCCCCGGGTGCTCTCCGCCGTCGGCCGGACCGACGCCAGCGACCGCTGGTACTCCGGTGACCAGGGACCGCAGGCGGCGATCGCCGAGGCGGCCCCGGCCTTCTGCGCGTCGTGCGGGTTCTTCCTCCTGCTGTCCGGGTCGATGCGCCAGGTGTTCGGGGTCTGCGCCAACGAGTACTCCCCGAGCGACGGGAAGGTCGTGTCCGTCGACCACGGCTGCGGCGCCCACTCGGAGGCGGTGGTGGTCCCGGCCACAGGCGAGCTGACCCCGCCGGTGGTCGACGAGAACCGGTACGACGTGATCGTGCTGCGCCCTGTGGACCACTCGCCGGGCTCGGTCGACGACCAGGAGCCCGGAGAGGACCTCGGTCACTCCTGACCGGGCGGTCATGCCCG
>JAVEDG010000256.1 GCA_030841245.1 Actinomycetota bacterium | reverse complement strand
CTTGCCTCGAGCGCGGCGATCCGCTTCTCCATCACCAGCCGGTCGTGCCCGCTGAGACCGTCGAGCTGGCCGTTCATCTCGTCCAGGCTCGACTGGGCCGAGTCGAGGTCACCCCGCGCGATGGCCGCGCGTACCCCGGTGAGCGACCTGTTGAGCTGGGCGACGGTCGCAGGGGAGGCGTTGCTCCCGTGACCCGAGACGGCGGCAATGACCCGCTTGTACGGCGCGAAGGGGTCACCCGTGACCGCCGCCGCCACTCCGCTGACCGACACCACACCGGCCACGACCAGCCCGGCCGCCAGCCCTCGGACCATCCCTCGCCGGCCGACCGGCAGTCGCACGACGTTCGAGTCCGGTTCCGCAGTCTCGTCGGTTCCCCGCGCGGCACCGTCGAGCACGTCGGCGGACAAGCCGGCAGAAATGACCTCGTCAATGCCCTCGTCGATCTCGGCGGCGAAGGCCGCGAGCAGTCGGCCGATCTCCTCCTCGCCGCTGGCGCCCTGCGGCTCGCGACGCAACGACAGGGCGTCGAGCAGCAGCTCGTCGCGTGCCAGGGCGAGCGAGTCGGGGAACTCTGCGGGGCTCATCGGTGGGCCTCCGCCGCTGCCAGGGTGCGCAGCCGGTTCAGCGCCCGGTGCTGCGCGACCCGGACGGCACCCGAGCTCATGCCCATCGCCGCCCCGGTCTCCTCGGCCGACAGGCCCACGGCGACGCGCAGGATGATCAGCTCTCGCAGGTGCTCGGGGAGCAGGTCGAGCAACCGACGCGCCATCGCCGCGTCGCTGGCGCGCAGCGCCATCTCCTCGGGCCCGAGGCCCAGGTCCGCCGTCTCGGGGACCGAGTCGGTCGGCAACGCGATGCGCATCGCTACCCGCTGGGCGTCGGCCACCTTGTGAGAGGCGATGCCGAAGACGAACGCCTCGAACGGACGGCCCTGGTCCTCGTAGCGCGGCAGTGCCGACAGCACGGCGATGCATACCTCCTGAGCCACGTCGTCGGCTGCGTGCTCGCTGCCCGGAAGGCGTCCGAGACGGGCACGGCAGTACCGATGAACGATCAGGCGGACATGCATGAGCAGGTCGTCGGTCGCTCGTCGGTCGCCCCGAGCCGCCCGCAATGCCAGCCGAGAGAGGTCGAAAGGCTCCTCACCCACATCCGCGTGACTGGAGATCGCATCCGCGAGCGCGGGCGTTACGGGAGGCGGGACGGCGGGCTGAGCCACGGGCTCACCGCACCAGTCCCCAGCGGAAGCCCATGGCCACCGCCTGAGCCCGATCGGCAGCCCCGAGCTTGCGGAACAACCGCCGGGCGTGCGTCTTCACCGTGTCCTCGGAGAGGTAGAGCTCGCGGCCGATCTCGTTGTTGCTGCGACCGCGGCCCATGCCCTGCAGCACCTGCAGCTCACGTTCGGTCAGCGTCGGGACCCCACCGGTCGCCTCCGGCCGGGCGCGCGGGACCCGGCGGGCGGCCGAGTCGGCCAGCGCCTGAGTCACCATCGTGGTGAGCTCCTCCCGAGAAGCGTCCTTGACCAGGAATCCGCGGGCACCGGAGTTGACTGCCCGCGCGACGCCTTCGACGTCTTCGGCCATTGTCATCATGATCACGGCCGCTTGGGGCGAAGTGATGAGAATTCGTCGGGCGGCCTCGACGCCACCGATGCCGGGCATCCGGACGTCGATCAGGGCCAGGTCGGGGCGTTCGGCGCCCCAGCGGAGCAAACCTTCCTCGCCGGAGCCGGCCACGCAGACCCGGTCGACCCCGGGGATGGTCGACACGGCCCGGCGCAGTGCCTCGCGCGCAAGGGGCGAATCGTCACAGACGAGGACAGTGGTCAAGACGACCTCCGTGACGACAGGACCGATGCGACGACTGACGGCCAGCCCAATGGCCCGACCGATGGTGTGGCTTCGGTCGGGGGCCGGAGAAGGGCGCGGCGCACCGCCCGCAAGGCCATGGCCAGCATCGGGTGCACGTCACCTCCCGGCCGGGACCGTCCCGACGCTCGAGGGGTTCATCGGCACGCCGCGCGCTCAGCGTGAGCGTTGGGACGCGGAAAACCCTGGGCGCTGCTGATGCCCCGCGCGGCGTCCAGGACGCCGGCCGCTGCGGGTCAGCCGGGTGCTCCGGCACGCAGCGCCGCCACGTCGCCCCGCTCCAGCCACGCGTCGCGCAGCTCGTCGGGCAGGTCGTCGCCGATCGTCTGCACGGCCCGCCGGGCCGAGGCCAGACACCGCTCGCTCTCCCCCGGGTCGCGCTCGGCCACGAGGGCACCCAGCACGGCACGAGCGGGCCACAGCAGCGGCAGCGTGCCGAGGCTCTCGGCCAGCAGGGCGGCCCTGCGCAGAGTGGCCGCCGCGTCGTCCTCGCGCGCCGACTCGACCTGGGCCACCCCGAGGAACAACAGGCCCTTGGCCACGTGCCGCGGAGCTCCGGAGCGCTCGGCCAGCTCCACGGCCTCATGGGCCACCTCGGCCGCCGCCTCGGGCTCCCCGGTGAGCAGGCCGATCTCGGCCTCGAGCCAACCCAGGCGCACCCGCTGCCGCCACCAGTGCGCGTGCTCCTCGACCAGGGCCTTGGCCGCGGCCTGGTGCTCGCGGGCGGCGCCGGCCTCGCCGAGACCCACAGCATCGGCGGCCAGCCCGACCACGGCGTCGAAGCCGGCCTCGCCGGCGCCTCCGGTCAGGGTCAGGGCCTGCTCGTCGTGGGCCCGGGCCGACCCGTGGCGGCCGAGCTGCCGGTTGACCGCAGCGACCGTCGCCGCCGCCAGACCCGCGACGACCTGCAGCTCGACGGCCGCGTCGGCGCCCATCGCGGCGGTCGGCTCGAGCACCTGCAGCGCGCCGCCGTAGCGACCGACCGAGGACAGGCAGACCCCGAGCAGCCAGCCGGCGGCACCGGCCTCGGCGACCAGGCCCTGGCCGTGGGCCAGCTCCACGGCGCGCCGCAGCGGCTCGAGCCCGGCCGCGGGCCTCCCGTGGAACGCCGCACGCTCCCCCGAGGCGAGCAGCGCGGCGAGATCGTCGGCCACCCACACTCCCCTTGCGCTCGGTCGTCCGCCGGAGGCTATCGCGGATCGGGCGCGGCGCGGTCCCTTGTGCCGGTGCTGTCGGCGTTGCCGCCCACGGCCGACATGACGGCTGCGACCGCGCCACCGAGGTCGGGCACCCACACCACTCCGGGGGGTCGTCCCCCCATCGACCAGCCCGGCCCGCCCAGGATCACGGTGGTCGGCGTGGGACGGACGACGGGCAGCGCCGCGAGGCCCGCCGCGTCCGCCCGTTCCCGCACACCCTGGCACCAGACGAAGACCGCGGCCGGCCCGGTCCGCGCCACAGCGTCGGCGAGCGCGGACACCGGCAGCCGGCCCAGGACCCGCGTGGCGACGGACCGCTCGGCCAGCGCCGCAGCGAGGGCGTGGACGGGCAGTCGGTGCTCCTCGCTCTCGACCGAGCACAGCAGCACCGGGCGCACGTTGGTCGCCCGGCGGAGCCGGCGCGTGGTCGCCCGCAGCGCGTCCTCGGCGCACTCGGCCACCACGTGCTCGACCTCGATGCCCGAACCGGTGACCCGCCACCGGTCACCGAGACCGACGAGCACCGGCACGAGCAGGTCGTTCCACGTCGCGACCACCCCGCGTCTGGACAGACTCGCCGTCACCAGGGACGTGACACCCGCCGTGTCGAGCGCCATCGCCGCCCGCGCGAGACCACGAGTCGCCGGCGAGGCCTCCCGCAGGGCGAGCACCCGGCCACCGCCGGATCGGCCCGACCGGCCGGCCCGTCGGTGCGCGCTCACCAGCGCGAGCGCGGGGTCGACCGGCCCGGCGTCCTCGCACGCGGACCGGGCCGCGTCGGCCGGCGAGACGCCTTGCAGCATCAGGAACCGCATCCGGGTCAGCCGAGCCAGGTCCTCCGGGGTGTAGCGGCGCTGAGCGCCCGAGACGTGCGCGCTGGGCCCGATGCCGTAACGGCGGTCCCACGTCCGCAGCGTGCCCGGGGCGACCCCGAGCCGTCGGGCCACCGCGGCGACGCCCAGTCCGACCGCAGTCGCCGCCGGTGGGCCGGCCGGGCCGGTCAGCTCGCCGCCCGGGTCAGGACCGGGACCCTCGGGGGCTGCCATGGCCTCGATTGTGTCGGCTCATTGCGACGCGGGCACGGCCCGACCCCCCGACACGGGGTCGGGCCGAGCTCGCCCTAGTGGCTGTGGGAGTGCCCGTGACCCTGCTCGGGCTCCTCCTCCGCCTTCTTCTCGACCACCAGGGTGTCGGTCGTGATGACCATGCTGGCGATCGAGGCGGCGTTCTGCAGCGCCGAGCGGGTCACCTTGACCGGGTCGAGGACGCCCTGGGCGACCAGGTCGCCGTAGATGCCCGTTGCGGCGTTGAGGCCGTTACCGGTGCCCTGCTCGCGCACCTTGGCAACGACCACGTAGCCCTCCTGGCCAGCGTTCTCGGCGATCCAGCGCAACGGCTCGTCGCAGGCACGCCGGACGATGCCGACGCCCACCTTCTCGTCGCCCTCGAGGCCCAGGTCCCCGTCCAGGGCGGCCGCAGCGTGCACCAGGGCACTGCCGCCACCGGCGACGATGCCCTCCTCGATCGCCGCGCGGGTGGCCGAGACGGCGTCCTCGATGCGGTGCTTGCGCTCCTTGAGCTCGACCTCGGTCGCGGCTCCCACCCCGATCACGCAGACGCCGCCGGCCAGCTTGGCCAGCCGCTCCTGCAGCTTCTCGCGGTCCCAGTCGGAGTCCGTGGCCTCGATCTCGTTGCGGATCTGGCGCACCCGGTCCGCGACGCCCTCACTGTTGCCGCCGCCCTCGATGACCGTGGTGTCGTCCTTGGTCACGACGACGCGACGAGCGCTGCCGAGCACCTCGAGGCCGACCTGGTCGAGCTTGAGACCGACCTCCGGCGCGATGACCTGGGCTCCGGTCAGCACCGCCATGTCCTCGAGCATCGCCTTGCGCCGGTCGCCGAACCCGGGAGCCTTGACGGCGACCGAGTTGAACAGGCCACGGATCTTGTTGACGACCAGCGTCGAGAGCGCCTCGCCGTCGACGTCCTCGGCGATGATCAGCAGCGGCTTGCCGGCCTGGGCGACCTTCTCGAGCAGTGGCAGCAGGTCGGCAACGGCCGAGATCTTGCCCTGGTGGATGAGCACCTGGGCGTCCTCGAGGACGGCCTCCATGCGCTCGGCGTCGGTCACCATGTACGGCGAGATGTAGCCCTTGTCGAACTGCATGCCCTCGGTGAACTCGAGCTCGAGGCCCATGGTGTTGGCCTCCTCGACGGTGATCACGCCGTCCTTGCCGACCTTGTCGAAGGCCTCGGCGATGAGCTCACCGACCGCGCGGTCCTGCGCCGAGATGGTGGCGACGTGGGCGATGTCGTCCTTGCCGTCGACGTCGCGAGCGGCCTCGAGCAACCGGGCCGACACGGCCTCGACGGCCTTGTCGATGCCGCGCTTGACGCTGCTGGGGGAGGCGCCGGCCGCGACGTTGCGCATGCCTTCGCGGACCATGGCCTGGGCCAGCACGGTGGCCGTCGTCGTACCGTCACCGGCGACGTCGTTCGTCTTGGTGGCGACCTCCTTGGCGAGCTGCGCGCCGAGGTTCTCGTAGGGGTCCTCGAGGTCGACCTCACGGGCGATGGTGACGCCGTCGTTGGTGATCGTGGGGGCGCCCCACTTCTTGTCGATCACGACGTTGCGGCCGCGCGGCCCGAGGGTCACCTTCACCGCGTCGGCGAGCTTGTTGACGCCACGCTCCAGCGAACGCCGGGCGGAGTCGTCGAACTGCAGAGTCTTGGCTGCCATGTCCTGGTCTGTCCTTTCGCGGCGTCGTGGGACGCCGTCGCTGTCCTTGACGACGACGCCCCGGGGGCCGGACGTGGAGCCGGGCCGCCCGGGGCGGTGTCTGGAGCTGTGCTGGTGTCGGTCCTAGCCGTCGATCACCGCGAGCACGTCGCGGGCCGACAGGACGAGGTACTCCTCGCCGCCGTACTTGACCTCGGTGCCGCCGTACTTGCTGTAGAGCACCTTGTCTCCGACGGTGACGTCGAGCGGCACGCGCGCGCCGTCCTCGAACCGGCCCGGGCCGACCGCAAGGACGGTGCCCTCCTGGGGCTTCTCCTTGGCGGTGTCCGGGATGACGAGGCCCGACGCGGTGGTCTGCTCGGCGTCGGACGGCTGGACCACGATGCGGTCCTCGAGCGGCTTGATGGCAACCTTGGTGGCCGTCGTCACGTTCTGACTCCCTCTCGCATGGATCTCACGAGCTGCGGGGCGAAGTGACCTGGCGGTCCGCCGTCGCGGGGGCCGGACTGCCACGTCCTTGCCGTGCTGCTTGGCTGCTTGGCTGCTCGGCCCGGCTCCGCACGGACCCCGCTGAAGGGGCTCCGGGACGGACCCGGCGAGCTGGCACCCTCGGGTCGAGAGTGCTACCACGGAATCTAGGCGACGATTAGCACTCGGTCAACCTGAGTGCCAACGCAGCGGCGGCGACCGGGCTCCGGGGCCTGGTCGCCTCAACTGGTCAGCCCGCGGGCACCGGCTCGGGCTCCGGCTCGCCGCCGACCGGAGTCCCCTGCCGCGGCGGCCGTCCCAGCGACGGGCTCGAGGCCGGCACCGCAGCCTGCAGCGCCAGCACCAGCGCGAGGACCGCCATCGCCGCGATGCCGTCCAGCCAGTAGTGGTTCGCGGTCGCCACGACGACGAACGACGTGAGCGCGAGGTGCGCCATACCGGCCCAGCCCCACCGCCAGGGACTGGCCCGCCAGGCCCACCAGGCGATCAGCGCCGCCCACCCCACGTGCATCGACGGCAGCGCCGAGAGCTGGTCGGCCAGCCCGGTCGTGGCGGGGCCGTAGACGGACTCGCCGTACTGCCTGGCCGTGTCCACGAAACCCGCCCCGGGCAGCAGGCGCGGCGGGGCGACCGGCACGAAGTGCACGCAGAAGCACGCAGCGGTCAGCAGTACGACGGTCAGCCGGACGGACGGGTAGAGCCGGCGATGCCACAGGAAGACCCAGACCAGGAAGATCGCCAAGCCGTTGAGGTGGCCGTAGAGGTAGTAGCCGTTGCACGCCTGGACCAGCCAGGGATGACCGAGGACGAGCGACTGCGTGGCGTGCTCGGACGCGATGTGCAGGTGCCGCTCGACGGCCAGGACGTCCTCACCCCGGCCGATGGCCCCGGCTGACGAGTGGTGCGCGAGGGTGCCGACCACCTGCCACATCGTGAACAGCCCGAGCACGATGCCCCACTCGGTGACGGCGGCGACGGCGAACCGTCCCCGAGGGCCGGTGGGACGCACCACCGCCAGCAGCGCGCCCACGGCGAGGAGGGCGAGCGAGCCGACCAGCGCGATCCGCCAGCCCAGCAAGAGGTGGGGCATCCGCTCAGCCTGGCACCACGGGCCTGACAGACGCCACACGGACGTGCATGCCCGGCGAACCCCCGACCGCGGCCTTCACAGCCGGGTGCCCGGGGAGAGCGGCCTCCGAGAGCGGGTGACGCCCGAGCGGCTCAGGGAGCCGGGTGACGCGCCTTCTCGGCGTACAGCTCGGCGTCCGCCCGCGAGATGAGGCTCGCCACGCCGTCGCCGGGCCGGTAGGTCGTCATGCCCAGCGAGGCGGTCACCGGCAGGTCGGCCAGGTCGCCCGCCCCCGCGGCCAGGGCGGAGCGCAGCCGAGCGAGCGCCGCCACCGCACCCGGGCCGCCGGTCGACTCGAGCAGCACCAGGAACTCGTCCGGTCCGATCCGGGCGACCAGGTCGACGGTCCGTGAGGTCATCCGCAGTCTCGTCCCCACGCTGCGCAGGACAGCGTCACCGGCGTTGGCGCCGCGGCTGCGGTTGAGCTCGGCGAAGCCGTCGAGGTCGACGACGACGACCGAAGGCGTCCCGAGCCCACGCTCGGCCCGCGCGATGGCGGCACCCAGAGCCTGCTCGGCGGTCCGGCGGTTGGGCAGCGCGGTGACCGGGTCCTGTCCCGATGCGCGCGCGAACGCGGCCTGCAGGAGCCGGCGGTCCAGCAGGTGCGCGGCCTGCACGGCCAGGTCGTCGAGCCGGGCCAGCGCCTCGGCACTTGGCAGGTGGTCGCCCAGGACGCGCAGCGAGCCCATCACCTGGCTGTCCGACCCCACGAGGTCGGCCACCACGATGGCCTCGTCGACGGCGTCCAGCGCGACGCCGTACGCCGCCACCGGGCCTACCTCGTCCACGACGACGACCGTCGGCAGGCCACCGCAGACGAAGGACGCGACGCGGGCCACACCCTCGAGCTCTGCATAGTGCACGGCCGGGTGCCGGTCGGACGGCTGCGGCTCCTGCTGCTGACCCGAGTCGTCGAGAACCGGTGTGCTCATCCCACTGTCTCCCTCATGCTGCTGGGCCGGTCCTGCAAGGCAGGACGCCTCGGCTGGTCCTTTCCGGCTCATCGGCACGGATGGGAGCCGACTACAGCGGCCTTCGCGCGGGACCTGGCCGGGTGCACCACCCCGGGGCAGCCGGCTCGGGCAGGATCGCCGGGTGGAGCTCGCGGATCTCGACGCGCTGCTCGGCGCGGAGGGCCAGGCCCTGCTCGCCGGCCTGCCGCCGTACGACGAGGGCACCACGCTCGCGGTGGCGCGACGGCTGCGGGCCGCGGGGCACGACCCCGGCCTGGTCGCCACGGCGCTCACCCAGGCCCGGCTGAGGGCCCGCGCGCTGGGCCGGCTCGGCGAGCGGGCGGGCCGCATGTACTTCACCCCTGACGGTCTCGAGCAGGCCAGCCGGGCCACGGTGGCCGCCCACCGGGCGCGGCGCTACGAAGGGGCGGCCGGTGCGGAAGGCCTGGTCGCCGACCTGTGCTGCGGCATCGGGTCCGACCTGGCCGCGCTGGCGAGCGCGGCCGGAGGTCGCGTGCTCGGCGTGGACCGCGACCCGGTCACCGCTGCGGTCGCCCGGGCCAACGTCACGGCCTTGCAGGTCGACCACGTCGACGTGCAGTGCGCCGACGTGACCGGGCTCGCGCTGGGCGGCGTCACGGCTGCATTCGTGGACCCGAGCCGGCGCGGCGACGGTCGCCGCCGCTTCGACCCGGCGGCCTACTCCCCGCCGTTCGACTTCGTCACCGAGCTGGCCGCGCGCGTGCCGGCGACCGGCGCCAAGGTCGCCCCTGGCATCCCGCATGCGGCTCTGCCCCTCGCCGCGGAGGCCGAGTGGGTGTCCGAGCGGGGCGACGTGCTCGAGTGCGCGCTGTGGTTCGGCCCGCTGGCCCAGCCGGGCGTACGCCGACGGGCGACCCTGCTGCCCTCCGGGGCGACCCTCGTCGGCGACCCCGCCCGGCCGGTGCCGCCCGGCCCGGTCCGGCGATATCTGCTCGAGCCCGACGGCGCGGTCATCCGCGCGGGGCTGGTCGCCGAGGTGGCGGCGCTGACCGGCGGGAGCCTGCTCGACCCGACGATCGCCTACATCGCCGCTGACGATCCGGCCCGGACACCGTTCGCCCGGTGCTACGAGGTGCGCGACACGCTGCCGTTCCAGCTCAAGCGGCTGCGGGCCCTTCTGCGGGCGCGGGGCGTGGGCCGGCTGACCATCAAGAAGCGGGGGACGGCCGTCGAGCCCTCCGAGCTGCGCCACCGGCTGGACCTGAGCGGGGACCGCGAGGCCACCCTGGTCCTCACGCGGGTGGCAGGCAAGCAGACCGCGCTGCTCGTCGACCCGGTGCCGCCGGTTGCTCAGCGCAGCACGAGCACGACGTAGCCGGCGTATCCGGCCAGCAGCAGCGCTCCCGCGGGCCGGCCGAGCCGGCCGCGCCAGGCCAGCGCGAGCACGACGAGCGGGAGCGCGGCCGCGACGGCCGCCGTCCACGCCAGTCCGGCCGGGACGTCGAGCGGTCGGGTGAGTGCGGCCGCCCCGAGGGTCGCAGTGGCGTTGTACGCCGCGGACCCGACGACACCGGCCACGGCCAGCTCGGGCAGCTCGTGCCGCATCGCGGTCAGGACCAGGGCGAAGAGCTCGGCAGTGGTCGCCAGGGCCAGCGCAGTCAGTCCGACAGCGGAGTCGGAGCGGCCCAGCGCGTCGACCACCCGGACGGCACCTTCGACCGCGACGTCGCCGCCGACCAACATGACGGCGAGTCCCGCCAGCACGAGGAGCATCGAGACGGCCGGCGAGCGGGCTGAGCCGGCCTCCCCGCCGTCCTCGTGCCCGCCCAGCTCGGCGAGCTCGCCGAGCCGCGGCGGCTCGCGCTCGCGCCACCAGACCAGGCCGACCAGCAGGACGTAGCCGGCCACGAGCACCAGCCCCTCGATCCGGCCGAGGTGGCCGCCGGCCAGGGCGACCAGCGCGATGACCCCGGCCACCGTGGAGAGCCCGGCGTACTGGCGGACCCGGCGGCTCAGGTGCAGCGGGCGCACCACGGCGGCGAGGCCCAGGCAGGCCGTGAGCATGGTGACGTTGGCACCGATGGCGTCGCCGGCGGCCAGCTCGGGGCGGCCCCGACCGGCCGCGATCACCGCGGTGAGCAGCTCCTCCGGCTCGGCTCCGGCCAGCAGCACCCCGACCGCGATCACGGTGACCCCGAGCCGCGTCGCGGCTCCGGCAGCGTTCTCCACGAAGAGCTCGGCCCCCACGATCAGCAGGACGGCCGAGACGGCCAGCAGCAGCAGGCCGATCACGAGCCCGTCACCTGGCCACGACCTCCGTCACCGGCAGCGCCGAGTCGGCCGGCAGGTCGAGCGGGGACGCGGCGGCACCACGGGACACCAGCTCGGCACCGAGCGCGGCGACCATGGCGCCGTTGTCGGTGCACAGTGCCGGCCGCGGGACCCGCAGGGTCAGGCCTGCGTCGGCGCATCGTTGCGCGGCCACCGCCCTCAGCCGCGAGTTGGCCGCGACACCGCCACCGATCAGCAGGTGGTCGACACCGCGTTCCGTGCAAGCGAGCACGGCCTTGCGGGTGAGCACGTCCACGACCGCCTCCTGGAAGGCTGCCGCGACGTCGGGTACCGGCACCGGCTCGCCGGCGCGCTCTCGCGTCTCGACCCAGCGGGCGACCGCGGTCTTGAGCCCGGAGAACGAGAAGTCGTAGCGGTGCCCCGCCAGGTCACGGGGCCCGGTCAGGCCACGCGGGAAGTCGACGTACGCCGGGTCGCCGCTCCGTGCCTCCCGGTCGATGTGCGGGCCCCCCGGGAAGGGCAGGCCGAGCACCCGTGCCACCTTGTCGAACGCCTCACCGGCTGCGTCGTCGATCGTCGCTCCCAGCGGCGTCACGGCGGCGGTCACGTCCTCGACGAGCAGCAGCGACGAGTGCCCTCCCGAGACGAGCAGCGCAATGGTCGGCTCGGGCAGCGGGCCGTGCTCCAGCTGGTCAACCGCGACGTGGGCGGCCAGGTGGTTGACGCCGTACAGCGGCTTGCCGAGCCCCACCGTCAGCGCCTTGGCCGCCGCCACGCCGACCAGCAGTGCGCCCGCGAGGCCGGGACCACTGGTGACCGCGACGGCATCGACGTCGTCGAGGCGGACCCGGGCCTTCGTGCACGCCAGCTCGAGCATCGGCAGCATCGCCTCGAGGTGAGCCCGGCTGGCGACCTCGGGGACGACCCCGCCGAAGCGGGCGTGCTCCTCGACGCTGGAGGCCAGCGCCTCCGCCAGCAGGTGGTGACGGCCGCGGACCAGTCCGACTCCGGTCTCGTCGCAGGACGTCTCGATGCCGAGCACCAGTGGTCCCCCGGTCACGCCGTCACCAAGCGCGCCAGCGCGGCGGCGAAGCGGTCGCCCGCGAGGCGGCCGCCGGCCCCGTCGCGGACCAGGAACATCGAGGGCTCGGTCAGCTCGAGCTCGAGCAGCACCGGCCCGCCGGGCGAGGGGACCAGGTCGACCCTGGCGTACCCGAGCTCCTGCCGCGGCCAGGGCAGCGCGTCGAGCACCTGCTCGGCAATGCCGCGCTCCACGTCCGAGGGGTCGCGCACCACGATCTGTTCCTCCTTGAACGCCCCCTCGACGAAGGCCATCGCCGGCTCCAGCAGAGGTCCCTTGCGGATCGCGTGGCTGTAGCGGCCGCCGAAGAACAGCAGCGCCGTCTCGCCATGGCTGTCGACGCCGTCCAGGTAGGGCTGGACCATGGCGGTCCGCCCGGCGTCGAGCAGGCCGTGGACGTGCGAGAGGGCGAGCTCGTCGTGACCTTCGCGGTACCGGTTGGTGTCCTTGGACCCGGCCGACACCGCCGGCTTGACGACGTACTCCCCCGACTGCGGGAGCGCGACGTCGTCACCAGGGCGGAGCCAGGTCGTGGGCACGACCGGCAGGCCCTGCTCGGCCAGCCGGGCCAGGTAGGTCTTGTCGGTGTTCCAGCGCAGCACCTCCGCGGCGTTGACGAGGCGGCCGACGGACTCGACGTGCTCGGCCCAGGCGAGGTAGTCGTCGCGCCGCGGGACGTAGTCCCAGGTGGAGCGGACCACGACGGCGTCGTACGACGCCCAGTCGACGGCCTCGTCGTCCCACACCTCGGGTGTGCCCGCCACGCCGGCGCGCGCCAGGGCCTCTAGCAGCGGCGGGCCGTCCTCGTCGTGGTCGAACATCGCAGCCGATGTCGCCAGGGCGAGCCGCAGTGCCGGACCGGAGGTCATGACGACGACCCTAGGGAACCCGGCGGCCCGGGCCAGGCGGGGCGGCGGCGCAGGACGAGCGCGTCGGTCCCGTCCGGCGGGTAGTAGCCACGGCGTACGGCGATGCGCTCGAAACCGAACCGCTCGTAGACCCGCTGGGCCGCGACGTTGTCGGCCCTGACCTCGAGCAGCACCTCGCGGACGCCGCGACGGTCGGCCTCCTGCAACAGCTCGGTGAGCAGCCGCCCGCCGAGCCCGCCGCGCTGCCGGTCCGCGGCGACCGCCAACGTCTGCACGTCTGCCTCGTGACGGGTGGCGAACAGCCCGGCGTAGCCGAGCACCTGCTCGCCGTCCAGCGCGACGACGTAGTGGCGGGTGTCGGGCACACCGGCCAGCTCGGACCAGAAGGCCTCGACCGACCAGGGGTCGACGAACAACGTGCGCTCCAGTGCCGCCGCGACGCCGATGTGCCACCACCGCATGGGCGCGATCTGCTCGGCCGCCGGCACCTCAGAGCACCGACTTGCGAGGGCCCGGCTCGGCTGCGTCGGGACGGCGCAGGTAGAGCGGGTCGGGTGGCAGGGTGGGACGGCGCTGCTCCACCCAGCGGGCCAGGTGCTGGGCCGACGGCCAGCTCGGTGGCTGGGCCTGCGGGAAGTCGTCCGGGTACAGGGTGCCACCTTCACCCACGACGGGTCCGGACCAGCCGACCTCGGCGGGCCGCGACACCTGCGGCCCCGTCAGCCGGTCCCTCCGCTCGTCGTACGTCGCCCAGTAGACCTCGCGACGGCGCGCGTCGGTCGCCACGAGCAGCGGCTCGGGGAGATCGCTCGCCAGGGCCAGCGCGTCGAGCGTGCAAACCCCGAGCACGGGCACGCCGAGAACAGCACCCAACGTGCGCGCGGTCACCAGACCCACGCGAAGCCCGGTGAACGGCCCGGGACCCACGCCGACCACGACCGCGTCGAGCGAGTGTGCGTCGAGCGCCGCGGCCTGCAGGACGTCGACGACCATCGGGGCGAGCACCTCACCGTGGCGACGCGGCTCGTGCCGGGTCGCAGTGGCCAACGTCTCAACGCCGCGCGTCACGGCAACCGTCACGGCCGGAGTCGCGGTGTCGAGAGCCAGCAGCAGCACGGCGGCAGGCTAACCGGTGCCTCCGGAGGTCGACCGGCGATCTGGTCCTAATCGGTTAGCACCGGCAACTGTCATTGACACCCGCAGCAGGTCGAGCGCGTAGTGGAGGGGACTCGGGGACAACTGGCGCATCAGGCCGGTGAAGCAGCCGCTCGGCCGCGCTCACGGGTGGAGGCGCGCCCATGGGGGTTGTCCGGACTGCCGCTTCGCCGAGGGCGAGCCACCGGTCCCCGCTCCCGCAAGCGCATCAGCACCGATCATCGGCGGCTTGTGGCCGCGTGCGGCGGAGGCTCCGGCGATTCGGGCGAACCGCCGGCACCGCGGCTGCGTCGTTCCTTGTATGGGGAGACACAGCATGACACTCATGGCCACGAGGCGGACTCTGTCGGGGCTGGCGGCCGGGACTCTGGTCCTCGCACTCATCCCGTGGTCGCCCGCGACGGCTGTCGCCTCGACCGCGACGCCGATCGAGCACCTGGTCGTCATCTACCAGGAGAACGCGTCGTTCGACCACTACTTCGGGACCTACCCCGTGGCGACCAACCCGCCTGGCTCCCCGACGTTCACGGCACGAGACGACACGCCGCCCGTGAACAACCTGCTGCCCACGCCGCTCAACGGCAACCGCGACCTGATCGGCAGCAACCCCAACAGCAGCCCGCCACACCGACTGGACCACACGCAGTTCGAGACGTGCAGCCAGAGCCACGCGTACGGTAACGAGCAGACCGCGGCCCACGGTGGCCTCATGGACCGCTTCGTGGAGAGCACGGACAGGTCCAACTGTGCCCTTCCGGTCCCGGTCGATGCACCGCAGGTCATGGGCTACTACGACGGCAACACGGTGACCGCGCTGTGGAACTACGCCCAGCACTTCGCCCTCAGCGACAACACCTACGGCACCACCTACGGGCCCTCGACTCCGGGCGCGCTCAATCTCGTCGCTGGTCGGACGTCGGAGGCGTCTGCCTACGTGCAGCACCAGCCCACCACGAACATCGCGGGAGTCGTCAGCTCGAGCACGGTGTTCGGCGACCCGGACCCGTTCTACGACGACTGCTTCACGAACCGCAACGAAGCATCGCTGTCAGGCCCGAACATCGGCAACCTGCTGAACGGCTCAGGCGTGACCTGGGGCTGGTTCCAGGGCGGATTCGCTCGCACCAACCCCCTCTCCGAGGCAACCGCCAAGTGTGCGTCCAAGACACGAAACCTGAGCGGAAGCGACGCCGACGACTACGAGGCGCACCACGACCCGTTCCAGTACTTCGCCTCCACCGCCAACCCGCACCACCTGCCGGCAACCGGAGTCATCGGCACCACCGACCAGGCCAACCACCAGTACGACCTGACCGACTTCTGGACGGCCGTCGACAACGGTCAGCTGCCGGCTGTGAGCTTCCTGAAGGCACCGGGCTACCAGGACGGTCACCCGGGACCGGGCAACTCCGACCCGCTGGACGAGCAGCAGTTCCTGGTGCAGACACTCGACCGGCTTCAACAGAGCTCGCAGTGGTCGCACACGGCTGTCGTCATCGCCTGGGACGACTCCGACGGCTGGTACGACCATGCCTTTCCGCCCAACGTCCACCATTCCAACCAGAGCCCGAACGACACCCTCTAC
>JAVEDG010000032.1 GCA_030841245.1 Actinomycetota bacterium | reverse complement strand
CCCGGCGACATCACGAAGGCGCAGGTGGAGTTCGATCTCTACCGCAGCTCGAACCCGACGACGACGCCGGACCTCGTCGTACCGGCCACGGTCGACGGCTCGGGACTTGCCACTGGATCCGTGCCGTCCCTCGGACTGGACAACTGGACCGTGGTGATGACCACGTCAGACACCGACTTCTTCGCGGGTGGCCCGTCCGACCCGGCTGTCGTCACCGTCTACCAGCCGAGCGCCGGGGCGTACGTCACGGGCGGCGGCTGGGTCCACGACCCGAGCTACCTCGACCGGCCTGTGGCCGTCTCGGAGGACCACGACCACGGCAGCTTCGGCTTCTCGGTCAAGCCGCGCAAGGACGGCTCCCCGTCCGGCCAGTCCGTGTACACGTTCCGCGGGGCCGACGGGTACGTCTACCAGGTGAAGTCCAACTCCTGGCAGAGCGGCGGTCTGGCGATCTCGGGGCGGTCGGCAGTGTTCAGCGGCCGAGCGACGGTGACCGTCGTCGACCCGGTGACCGGGACCGTGGTGTCGTCGTCGGGCGGCTACACGATCCGCGTCGACGTGTACGACGGGTCGCCGATCGACACCTACGCGATCAGCGTCTACACGTCAAACGGCGTGCTCTTCCACCGCAGCGGGACACCGGCCGTGCCACTGGCCCTCGGAGGGGGCAACGTCCTGGTGCACCCTTAGACGTCCTGGTCACTCGTCTGGTGCACCAGGAACGTCCTGGTGCACCCTCCAGAGGTCGTCGAGGACGACGTCGCGCCAGCGGCCACCGACGCCCCGCAAGTCGACCTGGCGGGTCTGCCCCTCCTCGTCGGCCCGCGGACGGTGTAGCACGACCTCGAGCCGGTCGGTCGAGAGGGCCTCGGCCCTGCCCTCGCCCCACTCCACGACGGTGACCGACTCGTCCAGGCTCGTGTCGAGGTCGAGGTCGTCGAGCTCGGCCAGGCTGCCGAGCCGGTAGGCGTCCACGTGCACGAGGGCAGGTCCGTCGCCGAGCGGCGGGTGCAGCCGCGCGATGACGAACGTCGGCGAGGTGACCGCGCCGCGGACCCCGAGCCCGGCACCGATCCCCTGCGTCAGAGTCGTCTTGCCCGCGCCGAGCTCGCCGCTGAGCAGCACGAGGTCACCGGCGCGCAGGACGGCGGCCAGGCGACGTCCCAGCTCGCGCATGTCGGCGTCGGTTGCAACTGCGACCTCCACGCGCTCACTCCGGCCCGGGACGCGTGCCGGCGACGACCCGCGCGGCTTCTGCCAGGTCGGTCCGCAGTGCGGCGAGCGGCGAGCCGTTGGGACCGAAGCGGATCGCGGCGGAAGGGTGGTAGGTGACCACAACGCGGCGGCCGGCGTAGTGCTGCTCGCTCTCGCGAAGGGCGGCGATCCGCGCCGAAGGGCCGAAGAACCACTCGGCCGCGGTGCCGCCCAGCGCGACGACGACCTGCGGGTCCGCGAGGTCCAGCTGTCGGGCCAGCCAGGGCCGGCAGTGCGCGACCTCGAGGCGGCGAGGCTTGCGGTTGGCCGGCGGTCGGCACTTCAGCACGTTGGCCACCGCGACGCGGTCCCGGGACAGCCCGGCCTCTGCCAGCAGCCGGTCCAGCAGGACGCCCGACCGGCCGACGAACGGCACACCCGCCTCGTCCTCCTGCGCCCCCGGCGCCTCGCCGACCAGCAGCACGTCGGCCCGGCGATCGGGCAGGGTCCCCGGCACGACCCGGGTGCGGCTCGCCACCAGCTCCGCGCAGGCGGTGCACCTGCTGACGGCATCGGTCAGCTCGCCCCAGCCGGCCGCCCCCGCAGCGGCCGCGCCGACGTCCGCGGCCGCGAGCGTCACGCCGCAGGCCCGGACCGCAGGGCCCGCTCGACGAGGTCGCGGAGCTGGTCCGTGACGACGTCGTGGTGCTCGAGCATCACCATGTGCCCGGCCTCGGGCAGGATGGCCAGCCGCGCGCCCGGCAACGCTTCGGCGATCTCGCGGCTGTGGTCGGCCGGCGTCATCCGGTCCTGCTCGCCGCCGAGGACCAGGGTCTCGACGTCATGCAGTACGTTCAGCGCGGCGAGCTTGTCGTGCGCGTCGAACGCCGGGAACAGCTCGGCGAGCACGTCGAGCGGCGTGTTGTCGTGCATCGACGTGACGAACCGGACGAGCGACGGCGGTACGTCGGTGGCGAAGCTGTAGCGCTTGGTCAGCACGAACTCGAGGTCGCCGGCCAGTCGGCGGCCGCGCTGCACCAGGGCCGGTCGCTCGTTGAGCGCCTGCAGCGCGCGCGGCGCGACGCGGCGCAGACCACGCCCCGCCGCCGCCGGTACCCCGAAGCTGATCTCGGCCAGCCGACCCGGAGAGGTCGCGATCAGGGCGACCCCGATGACCTGCTCACCGAACATCTCGGGGTGCTGTTCGGCCAGCGCCATGATGGTCATGCCGCCCATGGAGTGGCCGATCAGGACCATCCGGCGGTCCGGTGTGGTCGCGTCGAGGACCGCCTTGAGGTCGCGCCCCAGCTGGTCGATGGTCGCGTGGTCGGACACCCCCCGCCCCGACCGGCCGTGCCCGCGCTGGTCCCAGAACACCAGGCGCCCGAGGTCGTCGAGGTCGCGGCGCTGGTAGTGCCAGGACCCCTGGTCGAGTGCGAGCCCGTGGCAGAAGACCACCGACACCGGACCCTCGCCGCCTGTCTCGTCGACCTCGACGTGCAGTGCGACACCGTCGTCGGCGGTCACCGGCACGACCCGGCCGTGCAGCTGCCCCAGCGGCTCGTCGGCCTCGGGGTCCGGGCCGCGGAACGAGCGGCCGGCGGCGTACCGCTCGGCGGCCAGCCCGACCGCCGCACCAGTGGCGACCACGCCGGCCGCGGCCGTGATGACGGCGGCCCGCTTGCCCCAGCCGGGCAGTCTGCTCATTGCTCGACCTCGGCAGGCGCCGGGGCCAGGACCGTCTCACCGGCATACACCCGTGGCACTCGCGGGCCGATCCGGCTGACGATCTCGTAGGAGATCGTGCCGGTGGCCTCGGCCCAGTCCTGTGCCGTCGGGCCGCCGTCCTCGCCGGTGCCGAACAGCACCACCTCGTCGCCCGGAGCCGCCGGGTCGTCGCCGAGGTCCACGACCACCTGGTCCATGCAGACCCGGCCGGCGATCGTGCGCCGATGCCCGGCGGCCAGCAGCGGTCCGACGTTGCCGGCGTTGCGCGGGATGCCGTCCGCGTAGCCGAGCGGCAGCAGGCCGACGGTGGTCTCACGATCGGTGACGTAGGTGTGCCCGTAGGACACGCCGCTGCCGGCCGGGACCCGCTTGACCAGCACGAGCCGCCCGGACAGCGTCATGGCCGGCCGCAGGCCGAAGTCGGCCGGCCCCCCGACGTCGGGGACCGGCGAGAGGCCGTAGACCGCGATGCCCGGCCGGACCAGGTCGAAGTGGTGCTCTGGCGAGGTGAGCGTGGCCGCCGAGTTGGCGAGGTGGCGAACCTCCGCGCGCACCCCCACCCGCTCGGCCGTCTCGACGGCGGACAGGAAGGCCTCGGCCTGGCGGGCGATCGTGGGATGGCCCGGGGCGTCGGCGTAGGCCAGGTGCGACCAGAGCCCGACCACGCGCAGAACGCCGTCGGCCTCCGCCTTGCGCGCCGCGTCCACGAGGTCGGCCCAGTCGGCCGCCGGCGCCCCACCGCGGCTCAGGCCGGTGTCCGCCTTGAGGTGCAGCCGCGCGGGGATGTCGACGTCGCGGGCCGCCGCCGCGATCTCCTCGACCGCCCACACCGCGCTCGCCGAGACGTCGATGTCGGCCCGGATCGCGTCGCCCCACCGCTCGCCGGGCCCGGACAGCCAGGTGAGGATGCGAAGCCGACTCAGCGGGCTCTGCACGGCACGCAGTGCCAGCGCCTCCTCGACCAGCGCCGTGCCGAGCCAGGTCGCGCCGCCGGTCATCGCGGCCAGCGCCGACTGCATCAGTCCGTGCCCGTAGCCGTCGGCCTTGACGACCGCCATCACCTCGGCACTGGTCCGGTCGCGCAACGCGGCCACGTTGTCGCGGATCGCACCGAGGTCGACGCGCGCCTCGGCGTTCCTGAACCGGCTCATGACCGCCGGCCCGGGCGTGAGCGCGGCAGCCGTGCTGGTGGGGAGGACCTCACGGACCTAGTCTGCCAACCCGCCGGAACGCCTCGGGCAACGCGTCGAGCAGGTCGCCGGCAGAGACGCTCGCGCCGCCGTCGGCCGCGACCCGTCCGGCCATGCCGTGCAGCCAGGCCGCGACAGAACCGGCGTCGAACGGGTGCAGGCCGCCGGCCAGCAGGGCGCCGCACAGGCCGGCGAGCACATCACCGGACCCGGCGGTGGCCAGCTCCGGGCTCCCCGTCGGGTTGACGCGCACCCGTCCGACCGGGTCGGCGACCAGCGTCGTGGACCCCTTGAGCAGCACGACGGCATCCAGCTCACGCGCCGCCCTGCGCGCGTGCTCGAGGCGACGCGCCTCGACGGCCCCGCGGTCGACATCGAGCAGCCGGGCGAGCTCGCCCGCGTGCGGGGTCAGCAGGTACGGCGTGGCCCCGCCGCGCCGGCCGCCGAGCTCCGCCAGGGCGTCGGCGTCGACGACCACCGGGACACGGTCGGCCAGCGCATCGTCGAGGCGGGCGGCCGCGTCCCCTCCGCCACCCGACCCGACGGCCCAGGCCTGCACCCGTCCCGGCCCCACGACGACCTCCGGCCATCGAGCCCGGACCTCTTCCGTCGGTCCCTCGCTGCCGACGTAGCGCACCATCCCGGCGCCGCCGCGGACCGCTCCCCCGGCGCACAGGACCGCGGCGCCGGTGTACTGGTCCGAGCCGGCCGCCACGCCCACCACCCCGCGCCGGTACTTGTCCGACTCCCGGGCCGGCCTCGGCAGCAGGCGTGCGACATCGTCGCGCTGCAGCGCCTCGACGGTGGCCTCCGGAAGCTCGAGCCCGATGTCGACCAGCTCGACGACCCCCGCGTGCTCCGCCCCGGGGTCGATCAGCAGGCCCGGCTTCAGGGTCCCGAACGTGACCGTCACGTCGGCGCGCACGGCGGACCCGGTCACCTCGCCCGTGTCGGCGTCCACCCCGCTCGGCAGGTCGACGGCGACGGTGGTGGCCGGGTCGAGGTGCCCGAGCGCGGCGACGGCGTCGTCACGCAGACCACCCGAGCCACCGATGCCGGTGATGCCGTCGACCACCAGGTCGTACGGCGGTGCCGGGTGCCCGACCACTCGTCCGCCGGCGGCCAGCAGCGCGTCGCGACCGCCGTCGTGCACGGACCGACCGAGGGCGAGCACGCTCACCTGGGCGCCACGCCCGGCGAGCCGGGCGCCGGCGTAGAGCGCGTCCCCTCCGTTGTCGCCGCTGCCGACGAGCAGCAGGACCCGCGCGCCGTACACCGATCCGAGCACTCCGGCGCAGATCGTGGCCAGGCCGGCGGCGGCGCGCTCCATCAGGGCGCCCTCGGGCAACCGGGCCATCAACGACCGTTCTGCCGCACGCACCGTCGCGACGTCGTGGGCGTGACGCATCAGGGGGTGTCCTCGGGTTCGTCGCCGACCTGCGCGTCGCCCTCCACCAGCACGACGGCCGAGGCGATCCCGGCGTCGTGGCTCATCGACAGGTGCGTCCTGCGCGCACCGAGCGCGTCGGCCCGGGCCGCCACGGTGCCCGTCATCAGCAGGTGCGGACGCCCGTCCGCACCACGGACCACCTCGGCGTCGAGCCATCGCATCCCGACGGGAGCGCCGAGCGCCTTGGCCAGCGCCTCCTTGGCCGCGAAGCGGGCGGCGAGCGACGCGGCCGGCAGCCGCCGCTCGGTGTCGGTGAACAGTCGAGGAGTCAGCCCCGGCGTACGTCGCAGCGTCGCTTCGAAGCGGGACACGTCGACGACGTCGATCCCGACACCGATGATCACGCGAACAGCCTGACACGGCCCGACCCGCGCTGGCAGCCTGGCCTGTCGTGGGCACCACGACCGGGCCGGGCGACGGGACCGAGCTCCGCGGACGGCTGGTCACGCTGCGCCCGGTGCGCCCGGAGGACGCGGTGGCGCTGCGCGAGCTGCGCGCGAGCGCGAAGGTGGCGCGCTGGTGGGACCCGCCCGAGGACCCCGACTGGCCGTGCGAGGAGGGTGGCAGCTCGACCCGCCTGACGGTGCTCGAGGACGGTGCGCTGGTGGGGTTGGCGCAGTGGTGGGCCGAGGAGGCACCGCAGTACCGCCACGCCGGCATCGACCTGTTCCTCGACCCGCGCGTGCACGGGCGCGGCCTCGGCACGGACACGGTCCGGACCCTGGCCCGGCACCTCTTCGAGCACGTCGGGCACCACCGCGTGGTGATCGACCCGGCCGCGGCCAACGCAGCGGCGGTCCGCTGCTACGAGAAGGTCGGCTTCCGGCGGGTGGGCGTCATGCGCCGCTACGAGCGCAACCCGGGCACCGACAGCTGGCGCGACGGGATGCTCATGGACCTGCTTCCGGAGGACCTCACCGCGGCGCCGGACGACTGAGCGGGACCAGCAGCAGGTAGGGCGGCCGAGGGCAAAAGGGGCGAACCGAAAGTTTTCCTACTCGACGGTCACGCTCTTCGCGAGGTTCCTCGGCTGGTCCACGTCGTGGCCGCGGGCGCTGGCCATCTCGCAGGCGAACACCTGCAGCGGGATCGCGGACAGCAGCGGCTGCAGCAGGCTCGGTGCGGACGGGATCCAGATCACCTGGTCGGCGTACGGCTCCACCGCGGTGTCGCCTTCCTCGGCGATGACGACGGTGCGCGCGCCGCGAGCCCGGATCTCCTGCAGGTTGGAGACCAGCTTGTCGTGCAGCACGCTGCGGCCCTTGGCGGCCGGCACGACGGCGAAGACGGGCACCCCGTCCTCGATGAGTGCGATCGGGCCGTGCTTGAGCTCGCCGGCCGCGAAACCCTCCGCGTGCATGTAGGCGAGCTCCTTGAGCTTGAGCGCGCCCTCGAGTGCGATCGGGTAGCCGACGTGCCGGCCGATGAAGAGCACCGAGGTCGCATCCCGGAGCTCTCTCGCCAGGGCGCGCACCGGCTCCATGGTCTCGAGCACGCTCGCCACCTTGTCCGGCATGTCCCGCAGGTCCCTCACGACCGAGGTGATCTCGTCGCCGAACTTGGTGCCGCGGATCTGCCCCAGGTAGAGCGCCACCAGGTAGCAGGCGACGATCTGGGTGAGGAAGCCCTTGGTGGAGGCGACGGCGACCTCGGGTCCCGCGTGGGTGTAGAGGACCGCGTCGGACTCGCGTGGGATGGTCGAGCCGTTCGTGTTGCAGATGGCCAGCACCCTGGCGCGTTGTTCTCGCGCGTGGCGCAGCGCCATCAGGGTGTCCATCGTCTCCCCCGACTGGGTGATGGCCACGACCAGCGTGGTGCGGGTGAGCACCGGGTCGCGGTAGCGGAACTCGGAGGACAGCTCCACCTCGCACGGGATGCGGGTCCAGTGCTCGATGGCGTACTTCGCGATCAGGCCGGCGTGGAACGCCGTACCGCACGCGACGATGATGATCTTGTCGATCTCCCTCAGCTCGTCGTCCGAGAGGCGCATCTCGTCCAGTCGGAGCCGGCCGTCGCTCTCCAGCCTGCCGAGCAGGGTGTCGGCGATCGCCGCGGGCTGCTCGGCGATCTCCTTGAGCATGAAGTAGTCGTAGCCGCCCTTCTCGGCGGCCGAGACGTCCCAGTCGACGTGGAACTCCCGCACCTCGGCCGGTGAGCCGTCGAACCCGGTCACGACGACCGAGTCACTGCGCAGCTCGACCACTTGGTCCTGACCCAGCTCGAGAGCGTCGCGCGTGTGCTCGATGAAGGCGGCGACGTCGGACGCGAGGAAGTTCTCGCCTTGTCCCAGGCCCACGACGAGCGGCGAGTTGCGTCGGGCGCCGACGACCACGTCCGGCGCGTCGACATGGGTCGCGAGCAGGGTGAAGGCGCCGTCGAGCCGCCGGCTCACGCGCCGCATGGCCTCGGCGAGGTCGTTTCCCGACCGCGGGTACTCCTCCTCGAGGAGATGGGCGACCGTCTCGGTGTCGGTGTCGGAGACCAGCTCGTGCCCGCGTCCCTCGAGCTCGGCGCGCAGCGCGGCGAAGTTCTCGATGATGCCGTTGTGGATCACGGCGACCGACCGCGTGCAGTCGACGTGCGGGTGGGCGTTGCGGTCGTTGGGAGCGCCGTGGGTGGCCCACCGTGTGTGACCGATGCCGGTGCCGGAAGCACCCAGCGGGTGCTCCGCCAACGCGGCCTGGAGGTTGGCGAGCTTGCCGGCGCGCTTCTCGGTGGCCAGCTTGCCGTCGACGACCAGGGCGACGCCGGCCGAGTCGTAGCCGCGATACTCGAGGCGGCCGAGTCCGGCCATCACCACGTCGAGAGCCGACTGCTGACCGACGTAGCCCACGATTCCGCACACGATGACAGGGTATCGGCCATGGACGAGGCGACCGTCGCACCGGCACCGGACGCGAGCCCGTACCTGGACCTGGACCGGGCGGCCTGGCGGGAGCTGCGGGCGAGCACGCCACTGCTGCTGAACGACGACGACATCACCCGGTTGCGGGGCCTCGGCGAGCCGATCGAACTGCGCGAGGTCGAGGAGGTCTACCTGCCGTTGTCGAGGCTGCTGAACCTCTACGTCGTAGCGTCCCACGGGCTGCACACGGCGACCGCGACATTCCTCGGCGAGGACGAGCCGCGGGTTCCGTTCGTCATCGGCATCGCGGGCAGCGTCGCGGTCGGGAAGAGTACGACGGCGCGACTGCTTCGCGAGCTGCTGTCGCAGTGGCCGGACCACCGACGGGTCGAGCTGGTCACCACCGACGGTTTCCTCCTGCCCAACGCCGAGCTCGAGCGGCGGGGGCTGCTCGACCGCAAGGGGTTCCCGAGTCCTACGACCAGCGCGGGCTGCTGCGCTTCCTGTCCGCGGTGAAGTCTGGGCGCGAAGATGCCCGCGCTCCGGTGTACTCGCACCTGATCTACGACATCGTCCCGGACGAGCACGTCGTCGTGCGACACCCGGACGTCCTGATCGTGGAGGGGCTCAACGTGCTCCAACCCCCGCGCACGGACGCGGGTGGCCGGTCGCGGCTGGCCGTGTCGGACTTCTTCGACTTCTCGGTGTACGTCGATGCAGCCGTCGCGGACGTCCGCGAGTGGTACGTCGAGCGGTTCCTCGCCTTGCGCCGGACCGCGTTCGCCGACCCCGCTTCGTACTTCCACCGGTTCTCGGCACTCGACGACGCGCGGGCGCGACGAACCGCCGAGTCCATCTGGCGACAGGTCAACGAACCCAACCTGGTGCAGAACATCCTGCCGACCCGCGGACGGGCCACTCTCGTGCTCGACAAGGGGACCGACCACCTGGTGCGGAAGGTCCGCCTCCGCAAGGTGTGACTCCGGGCCGTCACTTCTCCCTGACGCCTCGAGCCGGTGTTCTCGTGTCTGCTTTGACGGTAGCCTCGCACGGGGTCCACGATCCGGCCTGTTCATGGGCCGACGAGGAGGTGGTAGCCGTCTCGCCCGCACCCCTTCCGTCTCGACCCGGCGGTCCCGAGGCGCTGTCGACCGTCGGAGACCTGGCCCGGTTACGGATGCTCTCGCGCATAGCGGAACAGGTCGGCGAGGGCGTCGTCGTGTCCGACAACGACGGCTGGTTCCTCTATGTGAATCCGACCTTCGTGACCCAGCACGCCGGCACGACCGACGAGCTGACCGGCGCTCACATGAGCAGCTTTTACCGCGAGGAGGAACTCGCTGGTGTCGTCCAGCCGATCATCGCGGCCGCCCTGGAGCACGGGATCGGGCGCGGCGAGGTGAACCGGCTCCGGCGGGACGGGACCGAGTTCCCGGCCCACATCACCCTGTCGTTGCTGCGCGACGACTCCGGCGACCTGATCGGTCGGGTGCTCTGCGTCCAGGACATCACCGCGCAGAGACAGCTCGAGGCGGAGCTTCGTCAGGCAGCACTCCACGACCCATTGACGGGGCTACCGAACCGGCGGTTGCTGCGCGACCGTGTCGAGCACGCTCTCACGCTGCGGACGCGTCGTGGCACTGGCGTCGCGGCGATCTTCATCGACCTTGACCACTTCAAGCGGATCAACGACGGGTGCGGACACGACGTCGGCGACGAGGTCCTCGTCGAGGTTGCACGACGACTCGGCCGGCGAGTGCGCCAGGGCGACACGTTGGCGCGCTACGGCGGGGACGAATTCGTCATGGTGCTCGAAGAGATCAACGACCAGGAACAATCGGCCGTCATCGGTGAGCGGGTGCTCGACTCCTTCATCGACCCCGTGTCCACCGGGGCCGGTGACCTGCTGGTGTCCGCCAGCATCGGCGTCTACTTCGCCACCGACGGCGACGACCACGATGCGTTGCTGCGGGAGGCCGATGCCGCCATGTACCGCTCCAAAGGGAGGCGACCCGGCACCCCCGGGCCCCACGACCCGTCCGGAGAAGGGAACAGGTCCTGGTCCACGCCTGACGCCTCGTAGCCACCTCGGCAAAGGAAGTCGATCAGCGCAGTGCGAGCTCACGGCGTACGACGGCGGCCAGCCGCTCGGCGACCTGCCGGGCCTGCTCCTGGCTCTCCGCCTCGACCATCACGCGGACCAACGCCTCGGTACCACTGGGGCGCAGCAGCACTCGCCCGGTCCCGCCGAGCTCGGCCTCGGCCTCCGCGACTGCGTCGAGCAGCGGCCGGCAGGTGTCCGCGGCCGACTTGTCGACGTCGCGGACGTTGACCAGCACCTGGGGCAGTCGGTCCATCACGGCGACGAGCTCGGACATCGGCTTGCCCGCGTGGGCCAGCCGGGCAAGCAGGTGCAGCGACGTGAGGATGCCGTCACCGGTGGTCGAGTGGTCGAGCATGATGACGTGACCGGACTGCTCCCCGCCGAGGGAGTAGCCGTGCTCGCGCATCGCCTCGAGCACGTACCTGTCGCCCACCGCCGTGTCGACCAGATGGATCCCTTCCCGGGACATCGCCTGCCGGAAGCCCAGGTTGGACATGACCGTCACGACGACGGCGTCGTCGCGCAGCCGACCCTGCTCGCGCATGGCCAGGGCCAGCACCGCGAGGATCTGGTCGCCGTCGACCACAGCACCGTTCTCGTCCACGGCGAGGCAGCGGTCCGCGTCGCCGTCGAGGGCCACGCCGGCATGGGCACCGTGCTCGCGCACGGCGGCCTGCAGCGCCTCGAGGTGCGTCGAGCCGCAGCCGTCGTTGATGTTCAGCCCGTCCGGAGCCGCGCCGATGGCCACGACCTCGGCCCCGGCGGCTCGCAGCGCCTCCGGTCCCGAGCGCGAGGCGGAACCGTTGGCGCAGTCCATCACCACCCTGAGCCCGTCCAGGCGGTTCGGCATGGTGCGGACGAGGTGGTCGACGTAGCGGATGTGCGGCGTCGACTCGCGGCGGATCCGGCCCACGTGGGAGCCCACCGGGCGAGCCCAGGGCTCACGCATCCTGGCCTCGATGGCGTCCTCCACCTGGTCGGGCAGCTTGTGCCCGCCGCGGGCGAAGAACTTGATGCCGTTGTCCGGCATCGGGTTGTGGCTGGCGGAGATCATCACGCCCAGGTCCACGTCGAGCACCGAGGTGAGGTAGGCGACGGCGGGCGTCGGCAGCACGCTCAGGTCGACGACGTCGACGCCGGCGCTGGCCAGCCCGGCCGACACGGCGGCCGCGAGGAACTCGCCGGACGCCCGGGGGTCGCGGCCGACCACGGCAGTGGGGCGGTGCCCCTCGAAGGCGCCGGCGTCACCGAGGACGTGCGCGGCGGCGACCGCGAGATCCAGCGCCAGCTCGGCCGTGACCTCCCGGTTGGCCAGGCCGCGGACCCCGTCGGTCCCGAAGATGCGTCCCACAGCCCTCCTCACCCAGATCCGGCACGGCGAGCAACGGCGCGCAGCACCCGGCCCGGCTCGGCTGCCCGTCGCACGCCGGCCGAGCGCCGCTCAGCGCTTGCTGTACTGCGGCGCCTTGCGGGCCTTCTTCAGGCCGTACTTCTTGCGCTCCTTGGCCCGCGGGTCACGGGTGAGGAAGCCGGCCCGCTTGAGCGCCGGGCGGTTCCCCTCCTCGTCGATCGCGTTGAGCGCGCGTGAGATGGCCAGCCGGAGTGCGCCCGCCTGCCCGGAGACGCCGCCGCCGTGGATGCGCGCGATCACGTCGAACCGGTTGTCGATCTCAAGGGTCACGAACGGGTCGTTGACCAGCTGCTGGTGCACCTTGTTGGGGAAGTACACGTCGAGCGGGCGCCCGTTGACGGTCCACTGGCCGGTGCCCGGCGTGAGCCGCACCCTGGCGATGGCCTGCTTGCGCCGGCCGGTCGCGGCGCTGGGCGCCGTGATGATCTCGCGGGGCGTCACGGTCGTGAAGGTCTCCGGGCTGGACTCGGAGGTGAACGACTCGGGCACCTCGGTCGTGTCAGGGGTGTCGGTGGTGTCGGTCGACTGGGCGGTGTCGGTCGACTCGGTCTCAGCAGTGGTCTCGGCCACGATGTCTACTCTCTAGCCTCTCGTGTCTCGCGCGACTACTGCGCGACCTGCGTGATCTCGAAGGGGGTCGGCGACTGTGCCTGGTGGGGGTGCTCTGGCCCGGCGTACACCTTGAGCTTGCGCAGCATCGCGCGGCCCAGGGTGTTGTGCGGCAGCATCCCCTTGATCGCCTTCTCGACGGCCTTCTCGGGGTGCCGCTCGAGCAGCTGGGAGTACGGCGTGGCGCGCAGGCCGCCGGGGAAGCCGGAGTGCTGGTAGGCCATCTTGGCCTCACGCTTGTTGCCGGTCAGCGCCACCTTTCCGGCGTTGACGACGACCACGAAGTCACCGGTGTCCACGTGCGCGGCGTAGATCGGCTTGTGCTTGCCGCGAAGCAGCGTGGCAGCCTGGGTCGCGAGCCGACCCAGCACGACGTCGGTAGCGTCGATCACGTGCCACTGACGCTGGATGTCGCCTGGCTTGGGACTGTACGTGCGCACGTTCGTAGCCTCGTCGTTCGGTGTCGTGTCGATGTCGTTCGCGAGATCCGGCGCTGGGCGTACCGCTTGGCGCCAGATGCCGTCTCGCCGGGGTGCCCAGGAGGGCACAACGACCTCGGAGACTACCCGCCACGCCCGGAGCCGGTCAAAATCACCGCCGTCGTCGGTCCTCCAGGTCAGGACCAGGGTCCCATCCGCCGGGACCCGCGCGGCCGCAGCCTGAGCCTGTACGGCGGCCGAGCGCGCCGCCCCGAGGAGGCAAGGGACAGATGAGATCGATCCGTTGGGGAGCCCTGGCAGGCACCGGGTTCTTCGTCCTCACGATGGTCGGGAACGGGATGAACACCTCGGGCGAGAACTCGGGGACCGGCGGCGCCGCCGCACTGGCCAACCTGCAGCGACACCAGACCTGGGCAACCAGGTGGGGATCGGGCTGGAGGTCAGCGGGTTCCTGTTGCTGTTCTTCTTCCTGGGCGCCCTGCACCGCACCTTGCGCCGCGCGGAGGGCCCGGACGGCTGGCTCGCCTCGAGCGGGCTCGCGGCCGGCATCTCGTTCCTGGCGGTCAAGCTGATGTCCGGTGCCTTCGTGCTCGCCGCCCGCGAGCGCAAGGACGTCCTGACTGCACCGCTCGCGCGGACCCTCAACGACATCGGCGGGACGGCCTTCGTCGTCTCGGGCGCACTGCTCAGCATGGCCACCCTGGCCGCCGGACTGAGCTGCCTCGGCTCGGGCGCCCTGCCGAGGTGGCTCGGCTGGTCCGGCACGGTCTGCGGTGCCGGTGCGGTCGCGGAGACGTTGGTCGGCGTCTACCACCCCTTGAGCTACTTCCCGGGCGGGTTCCTGCTGAGCATGCTGTGGGTCGCGATCGTCGGGGTCGTGCTGTTCCTGCGGCCCGCGCCACGGACTCTGCCCGACTTGACCGCATCGCCTGACGCCACCGCCGTACGCGCGTCAGCATGACGTCATGGCCGTGAGCCGCCCGGCACGCGCGGCGTGGGTCGTCCCTGCGACCTGCGTCGCGCTGCTGGGCGGGTTCGCGCTGCTCATCAGCCGTCAGCCGTTGCCCAGCAGCGCCAACCCGGAGAACCTCAGCGGCCTGCCCATGTCGCTCGCCTTCTCGGTCGTCGGGGCCGTGATCGTGTCGCACCAGCCGAGGCACTGGCTCGGCCTGCTGTTCCTCGGCGTCGGGCTGGCCAGTGCGCTGACCCTGTTCCTCTTCTCCTACGCCTACGTCGGGCTGCAGGCCTCGCCGGGCAGCCTGCCGGGGGCAATCGCCGTCGGGTGGGTCTCGTCCTGGATCTGGGCCCTCACGTTCAGCCCCGCTTTCACGCTCGGCGTGCTGCTCTTCCCGGACGGACGGTTGCCCGGGCCGCGCTGGCGGTGGGCCGCCGCGCTGTCGGTGACCGGCATCGGGCTGAACATCCTCGGGGCGGCCTTCGCACCCGGACCGTTGGACGGCTTCCCGGCCCGGCAGAACCCGCTCGGCATCCCGGGGGCCGGCCCGGTCGCGCACGCGTTGGGGAACGTCGGCTTCCCGATCACCGTCCTCGGGATGGGGCTCGCGGTCGCGTCACAGGTGGTGCGGTGGCGCGTGGCCGGGCCTGGCAGCGTGGCGCGTCGACAGATCTCGCTCGTCGCCTTGGCTGCGGGCAGCGTGTTCGTCCTCGTCCTGCTGCCCGGCTCCGCGGGAGCCGGCGCTGCTTACTACGTGGACTTCTCGGTCATGCTGCTGGTGCCCGCGGCGATCGGTGTCGCGATCGTGCGGCACCGGCTCTACGACATCGACGTCACGCTGAACCGGTCGCTCGTCTACGGCGGGCTGACCGCAGCGGTGCTGCTCGTCTACGCCTCGGTGGTCGCCGTCGCGGGCCAGGTGGGCGGCTCCGACTCGCCGTTGGCTGCCGGCGTGGCGGCAGCGCTGGCCGCGGTCGTGCTCCTGCCGCTTCGGGGACGGCTGCAGCGCGGGGTGGACCGGCTGATGTACGGGGAGGGCGGCGACCCCTACCAGGCGGCGTCGCGGCTGGCCGACCGGCTCTCCGCCGTCGGCGCGCCGGGCGAGGCGCTCGACGCGGTCGTCGACGGCGTACGGCGTGCCCTGCGCGCCACCGCTGTGGGCGTCACGATCGACGGGGAGCTCGTCGCGACGTCGGGCGAGCTGCCGGCGGGGACCGGCCGGGAGCACATGCCGCTGGTGCACCAGGGGGTGAAGGTGGGCGAGCTGCTGGTGGCCGTCCCCGGCGGCCGTGAGCTCGACCAACGGCGGCGGGCGCTGCTCACCGAGCTGGGCCGTCAGGCCGCGCCGGCAGTGCTGGCCGCACGGCTGGTCGACGACGTGCAGGCCTCGCGGGCCGCCCTGGTGAGCACCCGGGAGGAGGAGCGCCGCCGGGTTCGCCGCGACCTGCACGACGGGCTGGGGCCGACGCTGGCCGGCGTCGCGCTGGGCATCGACGTGGCCCTCGGCAAGCTCGACGTCGACCCCGACGGGGCGCTCGCGATGCTCAAGGACGTCAAGGAGGAGGCCAACGCAGCGGTGACCGAGGTCCGGCGGATCGCCTACGCGCTGCGCCCGCCTGCTCTTGACGAGCTGGGTCTCGACGGGGCGCTGCGCCGGGCCGCGGACCAGGCCGGCCGCGGACGCGGGGACCTCGTCATCGGGGTGCGGGCCGGCGGGCTGCCGGCGCTCGACGCGGCGACGGAGGTGGCGGCGTACCGGATCGCCGTCGAGGCACTCACCAACGCGGTGCGGCACGCCCGGGCCTCGCGGATCGAGATCTGCGTGGGGGTCGACGGGCGGCTCGTGGTCGAGGTGCGCGACGACGGACGTGGCCTTGCCGAGAGCGCGGCGACGGGGGTGGGCATCGCCGGGATGCACGAGCGGGCCGCCGAGCTGGGGGGCGGTCTGACGGTCGAGTCGGGCCCGACCGGGACGACGGTGCGGGCCGTCCTCCCGCTGGCGGCCCGGTGACCGGCGGCACGAGGCCCGCGGACGGTGCGGCCGGTGCCGACGGTGCTGCCGGTGCCGACGCTGCCGAGCCGGTGACGATCCTGGTGGCCGACGACCACCCGCTCTACCGCCGCGGTCTGGCCGAGCTGCTCGCCGGCCGTCCGGGGTGGTCGGTCGTGGCGCAGGCGGAGGACGGGCTCGCGGCAGTCACCGAGTCGCACGCCCACGATCCCGACGTCGTCGTGATGGACCTCAACATGCCCAAGGTCGACGGCATCGAGGCGACTCGGCGGATCGTCGCGGCGAGCCCACGCGTCGGCGTACTCGTCCTCACGATGTACGACGACGACGACTCGGTCTTCGCCGCCATGCGCGCCGGAGCACGCGGCTACGTGCTCAAGGGCGCCGACCAGGCAGACATCGTGCGGGCGGTCGAGACGGTGTCGCGCGGCGAGGCGATCTTCGGGCCGAGCGTCGCCACCCGGATCGTGGAGTTCTTCGCGGCGCCGCGGCGCGCGGTCGACCCGACGGTGTTCCCGGGGCTGAGCCAACGCGAGCACGACGTGCTCGACCTGATCGCCGCCGGCCGGAAGAACGCCGACATCGCGGCGTCGCTGTCGCTCTCGGAGAAGACGGTACGCAACCACGTGACGAACATCTTCGCCAAGCTGCAGGTGGCAGATCGCGCCGAGGCGATCGTGCGTGCGCGGGAAGCCGGCCTCGGCCGCTGACCCGCCGCCGGTCCTTGTCGTCGAGCGTGGAGGCAGGGCATCGAGCATCGAGGGAGGGCATTGGCTTGCCCGGGCGTACGCCGCGGGCCGTGGCCGGTCGCGAGCGTCGTCCACAGATGTGACGAGGCCTGGAGATGTGTCCAGGTAACGGGATAAAATCGAGCATGCGTTCGAACATGGTGACAGGCGATCTGCACGACCTGCTCGTGCACGTCGACGACGCCGTGTCGACGTTGGTCGACGTGGTGACTCAGGACCGGCGCGTCGGGCTGGGCGCGTGGCCGCATGACGAGCTGTCTGCAGCCGCCTCGGCGGTGACCGCGCTGGCCGCCCGGCTGGGGTTCGTCCGTGCGGCACTGACCCGCGAGCTCGACGTCCGTGGGTCGTTCCGGGAGGACGCGTGCGTGTCCGCCGTCGGGTGGCTGCGCATGCACGCTCGCCTGACGCCGGCCGAGGCGGCCGCGGTGGTGCGGCTGGCCCGCGGGCTCGGCTCGGTGCCTGCCTCGGCGGGTGCCGCGGCGAACGCTGAGTCAGCGGGCTCCGGTGACGCCGCACCGGACGGCGCGGCAGCCTTTGGCGCCCCGGCCCGGCCGTTGGACGCGACGACCGCGGCGTTCGCGGCGGGGGAGATCCGCGAGGAGCACGCCCGGGTGATCGTCGAGGGCTGCGCGGACGCGCCGGAGGGTGCGGTGGCCCTCTTCGAACCTGAGGTCCTCGAGGTGGCTCGCGAGGCCGACCCGCGTGCGGTGACGGCTTTGATGCGTCGCTTCGAGCACGCGCTGGACCCGGACGGAGCCGACGAGAAAGCGCTGCGCCGCCAGGAGCGCCGGGGCTTGACGCTGGTCTCGCTGCCCGACGGCACGACGCTGCTTCGCGGCCTCGCCGACGAGGTCACCGGCTCGCTGATGCACCGCGGTCGACGCGGCGTCGCCCGTCGCCAGAGGCGACCGACGCACGGCGGCGCAGCGACGCTTCGACGGGCTGGCCGACATCTGCCGCAGGTTCCTGGCCTCCCCCGACGCGCCGATGCGCGGCGGCGGGCACGCCCACGTCATCGTCACCGTCGACGAGGCGACGCTCGTCGGGCGATCGCGCTCGGGCCAGGGGGAAACGGGCCCGGGGCGCGAAGGCCACCGGCGGCAGTGGCACCGGCGGCAGTGGCAACGGCGGCAGTGGCACCGGCGGCAGTGGCAACGGCGGCAGTGGCACTGGCACTGCTACTGACCAAGCAGCTCCAGACGTGACGCCATCTCCGGGCGGGACGTTGTCCTGGGTGGGCCAGATCGCCGGCACTACCGCGCAACGGGTCGCCTGCGACGCCGACGTGACGGTCGTCGCCGTCGACGAGCGCGGCGCCACTCGTGTCGTCCGTCGGGAACCGCGGTTCTTCCCGTGGCCACAGCGCAAAGGGATGATCGCCCGCGACGGCGACCGGTGCGTGATCCCTTTCTGCGACCGCCCGGTTTCCTGGGCCGACGGCCATCACATCGTCCCCGTCGAGCTCGGTGGTCCGACCACGATCGACAACGGCGCGTTGCCCTGCGCGGCGCACCACGCGCTGCTCCACGAGGGCCACTGGACATTGCGGCGCCTGCCGGACGGCCGCTACCAGGTGATCCGCCCCGACGGGCGCACCATCGGCCCCGAGCCGCATCCACCAGGCCACAACCGGCCACCGCCGTTCCACCACCGCGAGTGACCCGCGGCCGCGAGCCGCTGCCCAGCGGGGCTCACACGTCGGAGGTCGCCTCGATGGCGTCGAGGTCGCGTACGGCGTAGCGGTGGTGCTCCCACTCCTCCTCGAGGATCACGTGCAGGCACGAGAGGACGGTCTCCTGGTGTTCAGGGGCGTGGGGATTCTTGCGCCTCGCGGCCAGCACCTCCGACGTGACCGTGGCAAGGAAGTCGCGCACCATCGCGACGCGGCCCGCCCGGACCTCGAGCACCTCGGCGTACGACGGTGTGACCGTCGTGAAGATCGACATGTCGTGGCCGTCGGTCTCGAAGCTGGCGTCCGTCTGACCGATCGGGTGGAACGGCTGTTCGAGCTGCAGGATCGCCCGGCCGAGCCACATGTCCGTGGCAAGGACCAGGTGCCGCAGCGTCTGCGCGAACGACCACTCGCCGCCCACCGACACGTCGACTGTGCCGACGGGCGTCGCCGCGACGCGTTCGAGGGTGGCGGCCCAGGTTCGCTCGAGCCTGGCCCAAGCCGCGCGCAGGCGATCCGG
>JAVEDG010000219.1 GCA_030841245.1 Actinomycetota bacterium | reverse complement strand
AGCGTTGGGGCACCCTCATCGATTTCGAGCAGCGCGGCGACCTCAGCCCCGACCTCGCCCTCGAAGCAGCGCATCGGTCAGAACTCTGTCATCGATTCGAGCTCTGGCTCCCCGATGCGCCTCGCCGCATCGTGCTCCTGACCGCGAAGCAGATCCCGGACAGCAGCGGAGGCTTCGCCGGCTGGGTCGGCACCCTCGCCGACGTGACCGCCGAGACAGGGGCCGAGGCAGCCATGTCCGCGGCGCGCGACGAGGCGAACGAGGCGTCGCGACTCAAGTCCGATTTTCTCGCCAACATGAGCCACGAGATCCGCACCCCGATGAACGGTGTCATCGGTATGACGGATCTTCTGCTCGAGACCGACCTCGACACGAGTCAGCGTGACTATGCGCAGACCGTGCGCAACTCAGGCGACGCGTTGCTCACCATCATCGACCAGATCCTCGACTTCTCGAAGGTCGAGGCCGGGATGGTCGACATCGAGAACATCGACTTCGATGTCCCAACCGTCGTTCAGGACGTCGTGGACCTGCTCGCCGGCTCGGCCGAGGCCAAGGGGCTCGGGCTCGCAGCAGTCATCGACGCGGCGGTCCCGTTGGTGGTGACCGGCGACCCGGGCCGGGTCCGTCAGGTCCTGACCAACCTGATCGGCAACGCGATCAAGTTCACCCAGAGCGGCGAGATCGTCGTCCGCGTCACCCTGGACGATGCCGACCCTGCCAAGGCTGCCGACACCGTTGTCCGCTTCCAGGTCACCGACACCGGCGACGGCATCGAGCCCGACAAGATCGATCTCATCTTCCAGCCCTTCGCCCAGGCCGACACCTCCACGACGCGGAGATACGGCGGCACCGGCCTGGGACTTGCCATCAGTGCGCGACTCGTCGCCTTGTTGGGTGGGGACTGCGGTGTGCTCAGCAAGATCGGGGAAGGAAGCACGTTCTGGTTCACCATCCGTCCCGACGCCGATGCTGGTCAGGCCGATGCTGGTCAAACTGTGCGGCTGCAGCCTGACCATCTCGGGCAGACACAACTGGTCGCGAGCGCTGAGTCGGTCCAGCAGCAACAGGACGGCGGGCCGGCACCAGTTCGGCTGCTGCTTGCGGAGGACAACCCGATCAACCAGAAGGTCGCCGTCGCGATGCTCGCGGGCTCGGGATACGTGATAGACACCGTCTCCGACGGCGCGGCAGCTGTCGCGGCGGTCATCGCGCGTCCCTACGACATGATCCTGATGGACTGCCAGATGCCGGGGTTGAGTGGTTACGAGGCGACTGCCGCGATCCGCGCCCACGAAGGCAGCGAATGGCACACGCCGATCATCGCCCTGACTGCCGGGGCACGTCGTGAAGATCGCGAGCGGTGCCTGGCGGAGGGGATGGACAGCTACCTCGCGAAACCCCTGCGCAAGGGGGCGCTGCTTGCCCTCGTGGCCAAGACCATGCGAAACGGGCCGACGCCGACCGATCCACCCCTGGTCGGCCACGCGGCAGCCTCCGAGGTGATGATCGACCCCGAGGTCCTGGACGAGCTCTTCGTCCTGGGTGAGGGCGGCGAGCTGCCCTTCCTCGCCGACCTGGTCGACCAGTTCGTGCGGGAGACCGAGCCGCGCCTCGTCGACCTCAGGGAAGCACTGGAAGCCGGGGACGCAGACGATGTGATCCGCATCGCCCACATCATCCAAGGGAGCGGGTGCCAGCTGGGCGGCCGCCGGCTGGCCCTGTCCTGCGGTCGTCTCGAGAGCAAGGCGGCAACCGGCCTGCTGGCCGAAGCGGCGATCGAACTGCAGGGCGTGGAGATCGACTACCACGACCTGTGCCGGGCCCTGACGGAGCTGATGGAGCCCACGGACCGCTGACCGTCCGAGACATCGCATGCGGTGCCCCCGGCAGGATTCGAACCTGCGCACCCGGCTCCGGAGGCCGATGCTCTATCCCCTGAGCTACGGGGGCTCGGGCAGCCGACAGATTACCGCACCTGGGGTTATGCCCGCGGGCGGCGAGATGGCGGGCTAGCCTTCCTGCGTGACCGGAGGTCTGCCGCGTGTGCTCGTCGTCGACGACAGCGAAGTCATCCGCCAGCTGATCTGCGTCAACCTCGAGCTCGAGGGGTTCGACGTCGTCACCGCAGTCGACGGCCTGGACGCCCTGGCGCAGATTGCCGCCGGCGTGCCCGACGTCATGACGATCGACGTGAAGATGCCCCGGCTCGACGGCTTCGACACGGTGGAGCGGCTGCGCGCCGACCCACGGACCCGGCACCTCAAGATCGTGATGGTCACCGCATGTGCCCAGGAGTCGGACCTCGTCCGCGGCGACCGCGTCGGGGTCGATGCCTACCTCACGAAGCCGTTCGACCCCGACGACCTGGTCCGCACCGTCCGGGACCTGGTCGAGCGCAAGGCTTCCTGACCCCGCCGGTTAACCTCGACGTCCATGACGCCCGCTGAGCTGGGAGACGCGGTGCGGGCCTGCGTCGCCGCTGCCGTCGCCTCCGGCGAGCTCGCCGTCGCACCACCGGCCGCGGTCACGGTGGAGCGTCCCCGGGGCAAGGACCACGGCGACTACGCGACCAACGTTGCACTGCAGCTGGCGGGCCCGGCCGGGCGCCCGCCGCGCGAGGTCGCGGAGCTGGTCGCCGCCCGCCTCCGCGACGTACCCGGAGTGGCGCGCGTGGACGTCGCGGGTCCGGGCTTCCTGAACATCACCCTCGACTCGGCGGCCGCCGGCGAGCTGGCCCGGACGGTCGTCACGGCCGGATCGGGCTACGGGCAGAGCACCACCTTGCACGGCCAGCGGATCAACCTCGAGTTCATCTCGGCCAACCCGACAGGCCCCCTGCACCTGGGGCACACCCGCTGGGCTGCCGTCGGCGACGCACTTGCCAGGGTGCTCGCCGCCGCGGGCGCCGAGGTCGCGCGGGAGTTCTACGTCAACGACCGCGGCATGCAGATGGACCGGTTCGGGGCGTCCCTGATGGCCGCCGCGCACGGTCTGCCGGTGCCGGAGGACGGCTACCACGGCGACTACATCCGCGAGCTGGCGTCGAGCATCGTCGAGTCGGTGCCCGGCATCAGGGAGCTGCCGGACGAGGAACAGATGGCCGCCTTCCGCGAGGAGGGCTACCGCAGACAGCTCGACGAGCAGCGTCGCGTCCTCGAGGACTTCCGTACGCACTTCGACGTCTGGTCCTCCGAACGGACGCTGCACGACTCCGGCGCAGTCGAGCGCGGGTTGGAAAGGCTGCGCGAGCAGGGCCACATGTACGAGCAGGACGGCGCGACGTGGTTACGGACCACCGACTTCGGCGACGACAAGGACCGCGTCCTGCTGCGCAGCAACGGCGAGCTCACCTACTTCGCGAGTGACACGGCCTACTACGTCGACAAGAGGGAACGCGGCTTCGACCGCTGCATCTACCTCCTCGGGGCCGACCACCATGGCTACGTCGGTCGGCTGCGGGCTCTGGCGGCCTGTGCCGGCGACGACCCGGACGAGCACATCGAGGTGCTGATCGGTCAGCTGGTCAAGATCATGCAGGGCGGCGAGGAGCTGCGGCTGTCCAAGCGCGCGGGCACGATCGTGACGCTGCACGAGTTCGTGGAGATGGCCGGCGTCGACGCGGTGCGCTACTCGCTGTGCCGCTACCCGACCGACTCCCCGCTCACGCTCGACATCGACCTCATCACCCGCCAGACCAGCGAGAACCCGGTGTTCTACGTGCAGTACGGCCATGCACGGGTGTCCGGCGTGCTGCGCAACGCGGCCGCGCTCGGTCTCGACCGGGGCAGCGCCGACGAGTTCCGCCCCGAGCTCCTGGACCACGACCGTGAGGGCGACCTGCTCGGTGCACTGGGCGACTACCCGAGGGTGGTGGCGACGGCCGCCGAGCTGCGCGAACCGCACCGGGTCGCCCGCTTCCTCGAGGAGCTGGCCGGCACGTTCCACCGGTTCTACGACGCCTGTCGCGTGCTGCCACGTGGCGACGAGCCGGTCACCGACCTGCATCGCGCCCGGCTCTGGCTGGTGGAGGCGACCAGGGTCGTGCTGGCCAACGGCCTGGGCCTGCTCGGCGTCGACGCGCCCACGAGGATGTAGCGCCGTGCGAGCCCATCCCGCCGGCCCGGCGCACGGAGAGCTGCTGCACGAAGGCCCGCACGGCGGGCCGCCGGCCGATCTCGGTTGGCTCGACCCGGCGGTCTGGCCGAGAGGAGCCCGACGGCACGAGTCGGGCCACGTCCAGATCTGCGACCAGGACGTGCGTGACCTGGTCGCCAAGCACGGCACCCCGGTCTTCCTCCTCGACGAGGGCGACTTCCGTTGGCGCGCCAGGGGCTACCGGGATGCGTTCGACGGCGCCGACGTCTTCTACGCCGCCAAGGCGTTCCTCTGCACGGCGGTCGCGCGGTGGGTGGAGGAGGAGGGCCTGGGGCTCGACGTCTGCACCGGCGGTGAGCTGGCGGTCGCGCTGCGCGCAGGCTTCCCTGCGGAGCGGATGGTGCTGCACGGCAACAACAAGTCCGACGCCGAGCTGCTGCAGTCCGTCCAGGCCGGACTCGGCCGGGTCGTCGTCGACTCGCTCGACGAGATCGACCGGCTGGGTGCGGTCGCGGGCCGGCTCGGCACGCGTGTGCGGGTCCTGGTCCGGGCGACGGTCGGGGTCGAGGCTCACACGCACGAGTTCATCGCGACCGCGCACGAGGACCAGAAGTTCGGGTTCTCGCTCGCCGATGGCGAGGCGTTGAACGCCGTACGCCGGGTGCTGGGTACGCCGGGGCTGGAGCTCGTCGGGATCCACTCGCACATCGGGTCCCAGATCTTCGACACGTCGGGTTTCGAGGTGGCCGCCCACCGGGTCGTCGGGCTGCTGGCGGCGATACGTGACGAGCAGGGCATCGCGCTGCCGGAGCTCAACCTCGGCGGTGGCCTGGGCATCGCGTACACGAGCTCCGACGACCCGCTCGACATCGCGGCCATCGCGGCGTCCTTGCGCAGCATCGTGGGGCGGGAGTGCGCGGCCAACGGGCTCGTCGTCCCGCGGCTGGCGGTCGAGCCGGGCCGGGCGATCGCCGGGCCCGGCACCGTGACGGTCTACGAGGTCGGCACCGTGAAGGTGGTTGCCGGCCAGCGCACGTTCGTCTCGGTGGACGGCGGGATGAGTGACAACATCCGCACCGCCCTGTACGACGCCGACTACACCGTGGCTCTGGCGTCTCGGAGCTCCGACGCTGCGCCCATGCTGGCGCGGGTCGTCGGCAAGCACTGCGAGAGCGGTGACGTCGTCGTTAAGGACGCGTGGCTGCCGGGCGACCTCGCGCCCGGCGACCTGCTGGCCGTCGCCGCCACGGGTGCCTACTGCCGGTCCATGGCCTCGACGTACAACCAGGTGCCGCGGCCGCCCGTCGTAGCAGTCGGGGCCACCGGAAGCCGCGTCCTGCTCCGGCGGGAGAACCTGGACGACCTGCTGGCGCTGGACGTCGGCTGACCGGGAGGAGTGCGACGTGCGGATAGGTGTGCTGGGCACGGGAATGGTCGGGCAGGCCCTGGCGACCAGGCTGGTCGAGACGGGGCACGACGTGATGATGGGGTCGCGGACGGCCGGCAACGAGAAGGCGGTGTCGTGGGCAGCGCAGCAGCCGGAACGAGCCGCGACCGGGACGTTCGCCGACGCGGCGCGGCACGGCGAGGTGGTCGTCAACGCCACCGGCGGGGGTGTGTCGCTGGAGGTGCTGCGCAGTGTCGACACATCCGACCTCGACGGCAAGGTCCTCGTCGACGTCGCGAACCCGATGGTCTGGGCAGGCGGGCCGCTGCCCACGCTGTCGCCGGACAAGGGCGACAGCCTGGCCGAGCAGATCCAGCGCGAGTTCCCCGGTGCTCGGGTGGTCAAGGCGCTGAACACGGTCAACGCCGGGGTGATGGTCGACCCGGCCGCTCGGGTGCCGGCTCCCCATGACCTGTTCATCGCCGGTGACGACGCCGACGCCAAGGCGGTGGTGCGTGACCTGCTCGCCGGGTTCGGCTGGGACCCGGCACTCGTCCACGACGTGGGCGGGATCGCCTCCGCCCAGGGGCTCGAGGCCTACCTGTTGTTCTGGATCGTCCTGCGCACCCACATCGGCAACCACGACTTCAACATCCACGTCGCCCGCTGAGCAGACGGTGCGCTCGCTCCCTGATCCCTGCGGCTGCGTGATCGAGCGGGAGTTGCGGGTGAGCGGTGGGCGGTTCTGACAGGCTGAGCGCATGGAGGTGACCGACCAGGGCGACGCTGCGCGGACCGACACAGGCGTCGATCCCCGCCCGCTGCGGGTCGCGATGCTCGGCTGCGGCGTCGTCGGCACAGAGGTCGCCCGGCTGCTGGCCCGTAACGGCGACGACCTCGCGGCCCGGGTGGGCCGGCCATTCGAGCTGGTCGGCATCGCCGTGCGCCGCCCCGGCCGGCTCCGCGATGGGCTTGACCCGGGGCTGTTCACCGACCGCGCGCAGGACCTGGTGACTCGCGGCGACATCGACGTCGTGATCGAGGTGATCGGTGGGATCGAGCCGGCCCGGTCGCTGATCCTGGCCGCCCTCGAGGCGGGCGCCTCGGTGGTGACTGCCAACAAGTCGCTGCTCGCCGAGGACGGCGCGACGCTGTTCGAGGCCGCGGACAAGCACGGTCGCGACCTCTACTACGAGGCCGCCGTCGCCGGCGCGATCCCGCTCTTGCGGCCGCTGCGCGAGTCGCTCGCCGGTGACCGCGTACGCCGGGTGCTCGGCATCGTCAACGGGACGACCAACTTCATCCTCTCCCGCATGACCGAGCAGGGCAGCGGCTTCGCCGAGGCGCTGGAGGAGGCACAGTCCTTGGGCTACGCCGAGGCCGACCCGACGGCCGACGTCGACGGGTTCGACGCGGCCGCCAAGGCCGCCATCCTGGCCGCGCTGGCCTTCCACACCCGGGTCACGGCCGCGGACGTGCACCGGCAGGGGATCAGCGACGTCACCAGCGCTGACATCACGAGCGCCCGCGAGATGGGCTGCGTCGTCAAGCTGCTGGCCATCGCCGAGCTGTCCGAGGACGGGCAGAGCGTCGGCGTCCGGGCCCACCCGGCGATGATCCCGGCCACCCATCCGTTGGCCGGGGTCAACGCCGCGTTCAATGCCGTCTTCGTCGAGTGCGAGGCGGCGGGCGAGCTGATGTTCTACGGCCAGGGAGCGGGCGGCGCCCCGACCGCCAGCGCGGTGCTCGGTGACCTGGTCGCCGTGGCCCGGCACCGGGTGTCCGGCGGCCGTGGACCTCGTGAGTCCACCTACGCGGACCTGCGGTTGCGCCCGATGGGGGAGACGCGCACCCGCTACCACGTCAGCCTCGACGTGGCCGACCGAGCCGGTGTGCTGGCGCAGGTCGCCGCCGTCTTCGCCGAGCACGACGTGTCGATCGAGACCGTGCGCCAGGAGCAGCACGGCGAGGACGCCGAGCTGGTCATCGTCACCCACACGGCGACCGACGCCGCGCTGTCGGCGACGGTCGAGCACCTGCGCGAGCTCGACGTCGTGCGTGACGTGCTGAGCGTGATGCGCGTGGAGGGCCAGTGACCGCGGCGCTGTGGCGGGGGGTCATCACCGAGTACGCCGACCGGCTGCCGGTCGGCGACGACACCCCGGTGGTCACCCTCGGGGAGGGTGGCACCGCCCTGGTGCGCGCAGGCCGTCTCGCCGAGCGCACCGGCTGCGACGTCTACCTGAAGGTCGAGGGCGCCAACCCCACGGGCTCGTTCAAGGACAGGGGAATGACCGTCGCCATCTCGAAGGCCGTGGAAGAGGGCGCCACGGCGGTCATCTGTGCGTCCACGGGCAACACGAGTGCCTCGGCCGCCGCCTACGCCGCCAAGGCCGGGCTCGAGTGCATCGTGCTGATCCCGCACGGCCGGATCGCTGCGGGCAAGCTCGCCCAGGCGATCGTGCACAACGCCCGGTTGTTGCAGGTCGAGGGCGGCTTCGACGACTGCCTCCGGTTGGCCCGTGACCTCGCGGACAAGTTCCCCGTGTCGCTCGTCAACTCCGTCAACGCCTACCGGGTGGAAGGGCAGAAGACGGCGGCCTTCGAGGTCGTCGACGCACTTGGCCGCGCGCCGGACGTGCACTGCCTCCCTGTCGGCAACGCCGGCAACATCACGGCGTACTGGAAGGGCTATTGCGAGTACGCCGATGACGGGCTGGCCACCGCCCGACCGCGGATGTGGGGGTTCCAGGCGGCCGGCGCCGCCCCCATTGTCAACGGTCATCGGGTCGAGGCGCCCGAGACGGTCGCCACCGCGATCCGCATCGGTGACCCGGCCGGCTGGGCCGGCGCCGTCGCTGCCCGCGACGAGTCCGGCGGTGTCATCGAGGCGGTGACCGACGACGAGATCCTGGCGGCACAGCGGCTGCTGTCCGCGAGCGAGGGAGTGTTCGTCGAGCCGGCCTCCGCGGCATCGGTGGCCGGACTGCTGAAGCGACGGGAGGCCGGTCTGCTGGATCCCGGTCAGCTGGTGGTCGCGACGGTCACCGGCAACGGTCTCAAGGACACCGAGACCGCGCTGTCCAGGCTGGACATCGCCACCGAGACCTGCCGCCCCGACGTGTCCGCCGCAGCGGCGGCGCTGGGACTCTGAGGGTGGGCGTCGACGAGCTCCTGGTCACCGTGCCTGCAACGAGTGCGAACCTCGGTCCGGGCTTCGACGCCATGGGGTTGGCCCTCGGGCTGTACGACGAGGTCCGCGTCACCCCGCTCCGTGAGGCGGGACTCGAGCTGGAGATCGACGGAGAAGGCGCCGACGAGGTACCCCGCGACGACTCGCATCTCGTCGTGCGAACGCTGCTCATCACCATGGAGCGGCTCGGTGCGCGCCCACCACCCGGCCTCCGGTTGCACTGCACCAACCGGATCCCGCACGGGAGAGGCCTCGGCTCCTCCGCGGCCGCCACGGTCGCGGGGGTGCTGGCGGGACGGGCGCTCGCCGACGACGGTGCCGCGCGCCGACCGGTCGAGGACGCGATCGCGCTGGCGGCCGAGATCGAGGGCCACCCGGACAACGTCGCGGCGTGCCTGCTGGGTGGGCTCACCATCGCATGGCGCGAGGGAGAGCGCGTCTTCGCCGTCCGGCTCGACCCGGACCCGGAGCTCGAGGCGATCGCGCTCGTCCCGGTGCAACGGCTCGCCACCGAGACTGCGCGCGGTCTGCTGCCCGCGACCGTGCCCCACGACGATGCCTCGCACAACGTCGGTCGCGCGGCCCTCCTGGTGGAGGCACTCACCCGCCGCACCGACCTTCTCCTGCCCGCGACGGAGGACCGCTTGCACCAGGGCTACCGTGCGGCAGCGATGCCGGAGACCGCCGCGCTGGTCGAGCGGCTGCGCTCCGCCGGTCACGCCGCCGTGGTGTCGGGGGCCGGACCCGGCGTCCTCGTCCTCACGTCCGCGCAGACCCACCCAGACCTGTCCCTGGTGCCGGCGAACTGGACCACGCTCCGGTTGCCGGTGGCCGCGGGGGGCGCTCGGGTGGAGCAGGGTCGGCCGAACGGGTGAAGCTACCTTCACCGAAGGTCACAGCGACAGTCGAAGTCCGCAGCGAAAGTCCGGGTCGGGAACGAATCGCGCCCCGATGGTGTTAGAGTTCCCAGCGCACCACTAGCCGGATGGCAGGTGCTCCGCCACGACTCCCCGGGAGATACTCCCGCAGTCTCTGACGACCGTGGCCCCCAGTTGAGTACACGCCTTCGAAGCCCGAGGGCGCTCTCAGCCGGGCCAGGGAGAACCTGATCCGAGCACGTGCCGCTCTCGCTGGGTGCAGCACCGCCCTCCTCACCACGGTCGAGGCCCTCTTGTGGCCGGACCACGGATGAGGACGTGAGCACGACCGGTCGCCCGCGGGCCACGGCCCCTCGGCGCCGCTCCATCAGGAAGGACCAAGAGTGTCCGACAGTACCGATCTCATGGCCGCCCCCTCGGGCGCCGGAGTGACGACCGCACCCCCCGCTGCCAGCAACGGCGACTCCGACGGCGCTGCCAAGGCGCCGCGCAAGCGCGCCGGCCTGTCCGGGATGGTGCTCGCCGAGCTGCAGGCACTGGCCTCCGAGCTCGGCATCAGCGGGACGGCTCGCATGCGCAAGGGCGACCTCATCGAGGCGATCAAGGCGCGCCAGCAGGGCGGCGCCAACCGTGCTGCAGACCCGGTGCCCGCTGCCACGAGCGGCGAGGTCGGCGGCGGCCGCGAGCCCAGCCGGTCGCGCCAGCGCAGTGGCACGCAGGAGCGCCCTCGCGAGGGTGGCCGCGACGGGGGTCGCCGACCCGAGAACCGGCAGCCCGACAGCCGGCAGCCCGCGAACCGGCAGCCCGACACACGGCAGCCCGACACCCGGCAGCCCGAGGACCGTCAGCCCGACGACCGGGGCCAGCAGAGCCGCTCGGAGGAGGACGACGACTTCGACGGCGCGGGGCGCAGCCGGCGCCGACGCGGCCGCTACCGGGACCGAAACCGGCGCCGCAGCGGACGTGAGGGGTTCCCGGCCGGCGAGCAGGAGCCCGAGATCTCCGAGGACGACGTCCTGGTGCCGGTGGCCGGCATCCTCGACATCCTCGACAACTACGCGTTCGTCCGTACCTCGGGCTACTTGCCCGGCTCGAACGACGTCTACGTCTCACTGGCCCAGGTCCGCAAGAGCGGGCTGCGCAAGGGTGACGCCGTCACGGGTGCGGTTCGCGCACCCCGGGACGGCGAGCGCCGCGAGAAGTTCAACGCGCTGGTCCGGCTCGACTCGGTCAACGGTGCCGACCCGGAGAGCTCGCGTGGCCGGGTGGAGTTCAACAAGCTCACCCCGCTCTACCCGCAGGACCGGCTGCGTCTGGAGACCGACCCCAGCATCCTGACCACGCGCGTCATCGACCTGGTCGCGCCGATCGGCAAGGGACAGCGCGGTCTGATCGTGTCGCCGTCCAAGTCCGGCAAGACGATGGTCATGCAGGCGATCGCGAATGCCATCACCACGAACAACCCTGAGGTCCACCTCATGGTCGTGCTGGTCGACGAGCGGCCGGAAGAGGTCACCGACATGCAGCGCGCCGTGAAGGGCGAGGTCATCGCCTCGACCTTCGACCGGCCGGCCGAGGACCACACGATCGTCGCCGAGCTGTCCATCGAGCGGGCCAAGCGCCTGGTCGAGCTCGGCCACGACGTCGTCGTGCTCCTCGACGGCATCACCCGGCTGGGCCGGGCCTACAACCTGGCGGCCCCGGCGAGTGGCCGGATCCTTTCCGGTGGCGTCGACTCGACGGCCCTCTACCCGCCGAAGCGCTTCTTCGGAGCCGCGCGCAACATCGAGCACGGCGGCTCGCTCACCATCCTGGCCACCGCGCTGGTCGAGACAGGCTCGCGGATGGACGAGGTGATCTTCGAGGAGTTCAAGGGCACGGGCAACATGGAGCTGCGGCTGTCGCGCCAGCTGGCCGACAAGCGCATCTTCCCCGCCATCGACGTCAACGCCTCCGGCACCCGTCGTGAGGACATCCTCATGGGCAAGGAGGAGCTGCAGGTCGTCTGGAAGCTGCGCCGGGTCCTGCACGCGCTCGAGACCGGCCAGGCGCTGGACCTGCTGCTCGACCGGATGAAGAAGACGAACAGCAACGCCGAGTTCCTCATGCAGGTGCAGAAGACGATGCCGATGCCCGGGAACGGGAACGGCAACGGCGAGAACGACTAGACCTCTCGGGCGTCGACGTGGCGCCGCCGAAGGAACAGCGTGGCCCCGCTGCTGGTTATGGGGAGCGGACCGGTCTCTGGCAGACTGGTCCGCTGGTACCGGTTCACGGCTGCGGCGGTCTCGCCGCTGCCGACCCGGCGACCGAGACCCTCAAGGAGACTCCATGAAGCCCGAGATCCACCCGGAGTACGTCGAGACGCAGGTGAGCTGTACCTGCGGCAACACGTTCTCCACCCGCAGTACCGCGAAGAACGGCGTGATCCACGTCGAGGTGTGCTCGAACTGCCACCCCTTCTACACCGGCAAGCAGAAGATCCTCGACACCGGCGGCCGCGTCGCCCGCTTCGAGGCCCGCTACGCCAAGAAGAAGGTCGAGAAGTAGCTCTCTGGGATGTCGGTTTCACTACTCCGGTAGTGAAACTGACGCAGTGTTCGGAAAGTTTTCCGAACATCATGCAAGTTTCACTACTCCGGTAGTGAA
>JAVEDG010000215.1 GCA_030841245.1 Actinomycetota bacterium | reverse complement strand
CGGGCCACCGGCATCTGTGCGAGCGAACCGTGCGGCATGAAGGTGCGCAGCACCGCAGCGGCTGCGGGGTCGGACACCCCGTGGTCGACAAGCTCCTCTCCCGGGCGGGCCGCCGGCCCGAGGGCGTCGCGAAGTCGCTCGACGTGCGCGTGCCACGAACCGTCTCCGGTCCTGCTCACCACGGCCCCGGACTCCAGCCGGGACAAGGCTCGTCGCGCCGCGCGCAGGCTCAGGCCGGTCGCGGCAGCCACGTCTTCGGTGCTGCGCCCGCCATCGCCCTGAGGAAGCAGCGCCGAGAGCACCCGCAGCCGGTCCTCGTCGGCCAGCGTGGCCAGCAGGGCAAGCGGGTGTGGTCTCACGTCCCGAGGACACTACGCCGCCAGATCCCGCCCGATCGGGTCTTACCGGCCCGGTACCCAAACCCGTAGCCTTCGTGACAACTCGTCCGGGATCACGCGAGGTCGACCGTGACGTACGACCGGGATGCTTTCACAGCGCTGCAGTCTGGGCTGGTCCCGATGTGGCCGGAGATGACCATGCGCCGGACCGACGGCGGGGCCAGGACGCTGATCGTCCTGAGCTCGATCAGCGTGCCCGTGCCGCCGCGGATCCATCCTCTGCTCCAGGCGTACGAGGAGCGCTACCTCTTCTACGTCCTGCTGCTGGCCAACTCACCGCAGGCGAGGGTCGTCTACGTCACCTCTCAGCCGGTGCTGCCTCGTCTGCTCGACTACTACCTGAACCTGCTGCCGGGGTTGGACGCCGCCGACGCGCGTGGCCGGCTCACCGTCGTGTCCGTGGGAGACCCGACGCCCCGCCCCCTGACCCAGAAGATCCTCGCGCGGCCCAGGTTGGTCCAGCGGCTGCGCTCCCTCGTGCCCGACCCGGCCCGGGCGCTGCTGCTCCCCTTCGTCACCACGCCGCTCGAGGCCGAGCTCGCCGTACGGCTCGGCGTCCCGGTCTACGGGTCGGACCCGGACCTCGGCTGGCTCGGCACCAAGTCCGGCTCGCGGGAGGTCTTCGCGGCAGCTGGGGTCGAGCACCCGGCCGGCGCGACCCGGCTGTCCTGCCTCGGCGATGTCGTCGACGCGGTTCGAGTGGTACGCGAGACCGCCGGTGCGCGCCAGGTGATGGTCAATCTGGACAACGCGGTGAGCGGCTTCGGCAACGCAGTCGTCACCCTCGACCGCTCCACAGACCGTCGGTCCGTAGAGCGAGCAGTCCGCCGGATGCAGCTGGAGGACCCGGAGCTCGACGTCGACCGGTTCCTGGCCCGCGTGGAGACGGAAAGGGCCATCGTCGAGGAGCGCATCTGCGGTGACCAGTTGCCGAGTCCCAGTGCCCAGCTCCGCGCCAGTCCGCTCGGCGAGGTCGAGCTGCTCTCCACGCACGACCAGATCCTCGGCGGACCGAGCGGGCAGACCTTCGAGGGTTGTCGATTCCCGGCCGACCGCCGCTACGCCACCGCGTTGCGGGAACCTGCTCTCGCCATCGGCCGCGAGCTGGCGGCGCGCGGGGTGATCGGCCGATTCTCGGTGGACTTCGTCGTCACTCGCAGCGACCGCGGATGGCGTCCCCTGGCACTCGAGGTCAACCTGCGCAACGGGGGCACCACCCACCCGATGAACACCCTCGCCGCCCTCACCGACGGTTCGTACGACGCGCGGTCCGGGCGGCTGGACTCACCGGCAGGTCACCGCTGCTACGTCGCGACAGACCACCTGGGCGGTTCCGGCTATGCGTCGCTGACGCCTGACGACGTGCTCGACGTGGTCGCCGAGAAGGGTCTGCAGTGGGACCACAGAACGCACAGCGGAGTCGTGTTCCACATGGTCAGCGCGATCGCGGTGGGCGGCCACGTCGGCCTGACGGCGATCGACCGGACGCCGGCTATGGCCGCGCGGATGTTCCGGCGCGCGAAGCAGGCGCTCGACGCGGCGACGGCGGACGAAGACCGGACGGTGATCGACCTGACCCTGCCCGGCCCGCGCAAGCAGCTCCCGCGTGTGCGGCTGTCCACCGGCGCCGCGGCGGCGTCCGGCGACGCGGTCGTCAGCTGGCCGAGACGGCCGGCGACGTAGCGGCGCCCGCGGCGGCCAGGCGGGAGCGCAGCCGGGACCGACGCTTGTCAAGGGACCGCGAGTGGTGGACGTACTCCGGCCAGCGAGCCGCCGGGAGCGCCGCCCAGGCCGCACACACCGAGAGGGCGGCGCCCAGCTCGCCCACCCGTTCCAGCAGGACTGCCGCCCGCTCGTACGTGTAAGGGGTGTCGGCCTGGACATGGATGCCGTGCAGCAGGGTCTCCAGCTCGCGCAGGTCCGACTTGGGGAGTTTGGCGGCCAACGGGGTGCCGGCGAGGGTCCACCCATCGATGCTCGGCAGGGGCACAGGGATCGGGGCGGCCTCAACGTCCGCCGCTGTGACGCGCCGACGGAAGAGTGACATGGTGCCCCGCCTGTGCTCGATGGTTCCCTTGTGAGAAGTATGCGGTGATCGAGAGTCGGCGACCAGGGACTTGTACGGTTCGTTACATGCCGGCCTACGACGACGACCTGCGGCTCGCCCATGTGCTGGCGGACGCGGCCGACTCGACGACCATGCGCCGGTTCCAGGCGCAGGACCTGAAGGTGGAGACCAAGCCCGACCTGACGCCGGTGACCGACGCGGACCGCACCACCGAGGAGACGATCCGTTCGACGCTGGCCCGGGCCCGGCCGCGTGACGCGGTCACCGGCGAGGAGCTCGGGGACTCCGGCCACGGGCCCAGGCGCTGGGTGCTCGACCCGATCGACGGGACCAAGAGCTTCGTGCGCGGCGTACCCGTCTGGGCCACGCTGATCGCCCTCATGGACGGCGACGACGTCGTGGCCGGCGTGGTGTCCGCTCCAGCGCTCGGGCGACGCTGGTGGGGGGCCACCGGAACCGGTGCCTACACCGGCAAGAGCCTGTCCTCGGCCCGGCGGATGTCGGTGTCCTCGGTCGGCGACCTCAGTGACGCCTCGCTCTCGTACTCGGGGCTCGCCGGCTGGCGGGCCCTCGGTCGCGAGGACGAGTTCCTCGAGCTGACACGTTCGGTCTGGCGCTCGCGTGCCTACGGCGACTTCTGGTCGTACATGCTTGTCGCCGAGGGCGCGGTCGACATTGCGTGCGAGCCGGAAGTGGCGCTCTACGACCTCGCCGCGCTCGACATCGTCGTCCGCGAGGCTGGGGGGCGCTTCAGCAGCCTGGCGGGTGAGCCCGGACCGGGTGGCGGCAGCGCGGTCGCCACCAACGGCGCGCTGCACGACACCGTGCTCGCCCAGCTCTCCGGCTGAGCGCGGGTCCTGATCGGTGGGCGGCCTGGATCGCTTTCACCGTGCCGAACCAGGTGCTGGGACGGCTGGACCCCAAGCTCGAGGAACAACCCGCCTACCTCAAGCTGACGGCCGCGGTGGACCTGCTCGGAGTGGCCGCCGCGGTGCTCGCAATCCTTGTCGTCCGGCTGGTCACCACTCGGCAGGAGCAGAAGAACCGGCTGTACCTGGAGCGCCACTGGGGCCCGCCGCAGCCCGTCGGCTGACGCTGGCGCTCGTCCGGCGTACGACGTGGAGCAGCGCCGGTGCCAGGAGCAGCGCGGCCAGGTCGAACCAGCCGTAGCCACCGGCCGCGCCCGACGGCGGGTTGCCGATCGCGATGATGCCGGTCGGGTCGGTGCGTGCCCAGGTCCAGGTGCCCAGGGCTGTCCCGAGAAGCTCGAGGTAGGTCACGACCAGGAACGCGCCGACGTAGAGCGTCCGTGACGGGCCCCACCGCAGGAAGGCCAGCAGACAGAGGAACCAGAAGGCACCGAGGACGTCCAGCCGCTCGGAGAGGAACAACCCCCACGCGGCGTAGAGGCCACCGACCAGCACGGTGACCCGAGCGAGAACCCGGACCCGGGCGCGGACGAACGCCAGCCGCCCGATCGAGAGAGCGGCGAGGTAGACCAACCCGTGGCCCGGGGGGACGAAGGCGGGGACGTTGCCGAGCCGGTAGGTGTAGACCCCGAGAACCGGGGAGAACGTGTACTCGACCAGGGTCGCGAACACCACGACGACGGCGACCTGGGCCCGCACCAATGGCATCTCGCGGCGTACCAGCGCGATGAGGAGGACCCAGGTCCCCAGGCCGAGACCGCGCTGGGCCCAGACGCCGACTCCACGGTCGAGCAGCAGCACCAACGGGATCCAGGTGAGCACGGCAAGGGTCGCTGTGCGGGCCGGGTCCAGCGCCGCGACCGTCGATCGCAGCCGGACCGGAACAGCCGTCGCGGCCCTGACCGCCCTGGCCGGCGCGGCTGTCTCGATAGTCATCGTGGCGAAGTATCCCACCCCTCGCGCCCTGCCGGTCCTTGTCCACAGGCCCCGCTGACAGCAAGATGGCTCATAGCCGGAGGAGGTGCGCGCCACCATGAAGGTCCGCGACGGCATGAGCCATACCGTGCTGACCGTCGGCCCCGATCACACGCTGCGCGAGGTCGCCAAGGCTATGTCGTCGCGTCGCGTTGGCGCGGCCGTGGTCCACGACGTCGACAGCGAGGGCATCGGGATCATCACCGAGCGGGACGTCCTGGTCGCCATCGGCGCCGGCCAGGACCCGGACTCGGAGCGCGTCAGTGACCACCTGACCAGCGAGCTGGTGTTCGCGGCGCCCACCTGGACCCTCGAGCAGGCCGCGGACGCCATGACGCGCGGCGGCTTCCGACACCTGGTCGTGCTGGAGAACGGTGAGGTGACCGGCGTCCTCTCGGTCCGGGACATCGTGCGCTGCTGGACCCAGGAGCGGGGCGCTCAGGACGAGCTCGTCGGCTGAGTCGAGGCCAGACATCGCTTCTGCCGGGCGACGGCCGTCGGCCGCGTCATGCTGACCTCAGGCCACGTGCTCTGCGGCCCGCCCCGCTCTCGCAGGGGCGACCAGGTCGCCCATCAGGTCGAAGCCCGCGACGAACGCGTCGCCGCACTCGACGCAGTACCACTCGGGGCAGCCGAGGCCGTGTCCGTCCTGGCACTGCGGTTGCTCGACTGTGACCTCGCGCTGGCAGGTCGCGCAGAAGCGCACCTGGATAGCTGCGGTCGACCCTGCCCGGTCGGTCGCGCGGGGCGTGGTCGATCTGGTCCTGGTCGATCTCGTCGTCGGCACCTCCGTCACTCCTCTCAGCTGCGACGCGGTGGGCGCACAGGTGGGCGCCTCTGCTGACTGCGCCTCACGGTGCCACGGCCGGTGGACACAACACGGCAAGCCGGACGGTGTGTCGACAAATTGCTACCAGCCCCTTACGGGCACCCCTGCCCGCGCCTCGTGCCGGTGCGCCTGCGGCGCCCGGTGGCGAGGGTCGCCGGAGCACGTCCATGCGCAACCGCTGGTTTTTCCGGGAGCGGACGGGCGATCATGGCGGGATGCAGAGCATCTGGAAGGGCGCGATCTCCTTCGGGCTGGTGTCGATCCCGGTCCGGCTCTTCAGCGCCACCGAGGAGAAGGACATCTCGTTCCGGCAGGTCCACCGGGAGGACGCCGGCCGGATCCGTTACAAGCGGGTCTGCGCGGTCGACGGCGAGGAGGTCCCGTACTCCGACATCGCCAAGGGCTACGAGCTGCCCGGCGGCGAGATGGTGGTGCTCGACGACGACGACTTCGCCAACCTCCCGATCTCGACGTCACGGGCGGTCGACGTGCTCAGCTTCGTCCCGGCCGACCAGCTCGACGCGGTCGCGTACGGCAAGCCGTACTACTGCGACCCGACCGGCCCTGACTCCAAGCCCTATGTGCTGCTTCGCGACTCGCTGGAGAAGTCCGACCGGGTGGCGATCGTCAAGGTCGCTCTGCGCCAGCGGGAGCGGCTGGCGATGCTGCGGCCGCGCGACGGCGTGCTGGTGCTGCAGACCCTGCTGTGGCCCGACGAGGTGCGCCAGGCCAAGTTCGACTTCCTCGATGAGGACGTAAGTGTGCGCCCGCAGGAGCTCGCGATGGCCGAGTCCTACATCGACGCCCTCTCCGCCGACTTCGAGCCGGAGGAGTTCTCCGACGGCTATCGCGCGGCACTCGAGGAGGTCATCGAGGCCAAGGTCGCCGGTCGCGAGATCGCGGCACCGCAGGAGCAGCCCGCGGACAGCGGCCAGGTCGTGGACCTGATGGACGCACTGCGTCGCAGCGTCGCCGAGGCCAAGGCCCGCCGTGGCGAGGGCAGCGCAGCCCTACAAGAGGCGACGAGCAAGAAGTCCGGGACCGGGAGATCCGCCGCCAAGACGGCCAAGAAGGCGCCGACGAAGAAGGCGACCGCCAAGTCGGCTCCGGCGAAGAAGAGCGCGGCGAAGAAGTCGGCTGCCAAGGCGAGGACCACCAGCAAGAGCGCGGCGAAGAAGACGGCGACAAAGGCCCCAGCGGCGAAGAAGTCGAGCAAGTCGACTGCGCGCAAGACTGCCTGACCGGCCGAACCTGTCGCCGAAAGGTCGACGGAGTCGGTGTTTTGGCTGGCAGCGTCGCCGCCTGCCCTGTAGAACAGTCCGTGGCTGCGGCCTAACCGCAGACGGGCACGACGGTGGGGCGCACCCGCCGCGCTGGGAGGGGACACCCATGCGAACCACGTACCGAGTCTTCGCCTACCTGATCGCCGCGGCGGTCGTCGTGCAGGCGATGGCCATCGCCTACGCCTTGGCTGGGCTGGGCAAATGGATCGAGGACGACCACGGCGTCCTCAACAAGCAGGTGCTCGACAACGAGGACCTGCACTTCCGTGGCTCCGGCGGCTTCGCCCTCCACGCGATCGACGGAATGATGATCATTCCTGCCCTCGCGCTCCTCTTTGTCATAATCTCGTTCTTCGCCAAGGTGCCCGGTGGCAGCAAGCGCGCCGGCACCATCTTCGGCCTGATCGTGCTGCAGGTGATCCTCGGATTCACCCTGCACGGCGTGCCCCTCGTGGCGCCGCTGCACGTCCTCAATGCCTTCATCATCCTCGGTGTGGCGATCATGAGCGGGCAGCGGGCGGCGGCAGCCACGTCGTATGCACCCGCTGAGGCCACTCCACAGCCCGCCATGGGGTGACGACCGACAACCCAGGGTCCCGGCGGCGGCCGTCCTGGCGGTTGGTCGCCCCCATCGTCGCCACCCTCGCACTCCTCACGCCGCTCGCCTGGACCTGGTGGCAGAGCCTGCTGCCCGACCACTACTCGGTGATGGAGTTCGGCTACGTCGACCTCGGCGGTGGCCCGCCGGTGACGCACGCACTGTCACCCGCGCAAGGGCGCAGTGTCAGCACCCTGGTTGCCGACCCGGAGCGCCCGGCCGACGTCACGTACACGCTCACTGCCCGGGAGCAGAGCTTCCACCTGGCGAGCGGCGAGCGGACCGACGGCTTCACGATCAACGGGAACTCCCCCGGTCCTACCCTCAGGGTTCGCCAGGGCGACCTCGTCGAGGTACACCTCGTCAACGCGTCTGTCCCCGACGGCGTGACGCTGCACTGGCACGGCGTCGACGTGCCGAACGCCGAGGACGGCGTCGCCGGTGTGACGCAGGACGCGGTGCCACCCGGCAAGACGTTCACCTACCGGTTCGTCGCCGACCACCCGGGCACGTACTGGTACCACTCGCACCAGGTGTCGCACCAGCAGGTGCGCAAGGGCCTGTTCGGCGTACTGGTGATCGAGCCGCATCGTCCGATCCGCTCGGACGGCGACGTCGTCGCCGTGTCCCACGTCTACGACGGGAAGGCGACGGTCAACGGCCACACGGGCGCGGCACGTGTCGGGGCGTCCCCCGGCGGCACGGTGCGGGTCCGGATCATCAACACCGACAACGGTTCCCTGTCGGCGTGGGTCAGCGGGTCGTCGTACCGGGTCGTCGCCGTCGACGGCTACGACCTCAACGGGCCGACACCCGTCTCGGGCAAAGCGGTCCTCGTGACCGCGGGGGGGCGGGTCGACATCGAGGTGACCATGCCGACGGACGGCGGCGGGGTACGAGTCGACCTCGGAGGCGCTGCGGCGCTGCTGATCGGAGACGGGAGCGTCGCAGCGAAGCCGCAGCCCACGGCATTCGTCGACCTGCTCCGCTACGGCAGCCCGACGAGCATAGGCTTCGACCCGGGAGACGCGGACCGACAGTTCCGATACTCCATCGGGCGCAAGCCGGGCTTCATCGACGGCCGTCCCGGCTATTGGTGGAGCGTCAACGGGCACATCTATCCAGACGCCCCCATGTTCATGGTCCGCGAAGGCGACATCGTCAGCTTCCACATCGAGAACCACACGAATGCGGTGCACCCGATGCACCTGCACGGCCACCACGCAGTAGTGCTCCGCCGCAACGGCGACCGGGCGACCGGCAGCCCGTGGTGGATCGACTCCCTCGACGTCGCCCCGGGTGACAGCTATGACATCGCGTTCGTCGCCGACAACCCCGGCATCTGGATGGACCACTGCCACAACCTTCCGCACGCGGCGCAGGGGCTGGTGGCCCATCTCGTCTACTCCGGGATCTACGAGCCCTACCGCGTCGGGGACCGGCCCAGCGGCACGAACCAGCCCGAGTGACGTCCAGATCCCGAGTGAGACACAGGAGAACTCCATGGCGGCAGACACGTGGGACTTCAGCGACCTACGGGCGATCTACCTCAACTGCACGCTCAAGCCCGCGCCTCTGGTGTCGAACACCGCCGGCCTGATGGCCAACAGCGTCGCGATCATGCGGGCGCACGGCGTCACAGCCGACGAGGTGCGCGCCGTCGACCACGGCCTGGCTCCCGGCGTACAGATCGACATGACCCAGCACGGCTGGACCAGCGACGGCTGGCCACCCATCTACCAGCAGGTCATGGCTGCCGACATCGTCGTGATCGGCACGCCGATCTGGCTCGGCGACAAGAGCAGTGTCTGCACCCGGGTGATCGAGCGGCTCTACGCCGGCTCCAGCGAGCTCAACCCGGCTGGCCAGTACTCCTACTACGGCAAGGTCGGCGGCGTGATCGTCACGGGTAACGAGGACGGCATCAAGCACGTCGCGATGAACGTCCTCTACTCCCTCCAGCACCTCGGCTGCACGATCCCGCCGCAGGCCGACGCCGGCTGGATCGGCGAGGCCGGCCCGGGGCCGAGCTACCTCGACGAGGGGTCCGGCGGCCCCGACAACGACTTCACCCGCCGGAACACGACGTTCATGACCTGGAACCTCATGCACCTGGCCCGGCTGATCAAGGAGGCGGGCGGCATCCCGGCGTACGGCAACCAGCGGACCGAGTGGGACGCCGGGACACGGTTCGACCACCCCAACCCCGAGTACCGCTGACCGGTCGGGAATCCGCCGATCGCCCTCGGCGATGATGCTCTCGTGCACAATGCCGTCGAGCTGGTCTCACTCGTCGTCGGGGTCACGATCGTGGCCGGCACGGCCCGCCGTTTCGGCATCTCCGCCCCGGTGGTGCTGGTCGTCGCCGGGTTGCTCGCGTCCTTCGTGCCGGGCGTGCCGTCGTACACGATCGACCCGGACGTGGTGCTGCTCGGGCTGCTGCCGCCACTGCTGTACGCCGCAGCGCTGCGCACCTCGCTGGTCGACATCCGGGCCAACCGGCAGGCACTGGGCCTGCTCGCCGTCGGCGCCGTGGTCCTCACGACCCTGGCTGTCGGGTGGGCCGCGTGGTTGGTGGTGCCCGGACTGACCGCACCGGCCGCGTTGGCGCTGGGGGCGGTGGTGGCGCCACCGGACGCCGTCGCGGCCACGTCGATCGCACGGCGGGCGGGCCTTCCACGGCGGCTGGTCTCGCTGCTCGAGGGCGAGAGCCTGCTCAACGACGCCACAGCGCTGGTCGCCCTGCGGGCATCGACCGCGGCGATCATCGCGTCGGTCGGCCTGTGGTCGGTCGTGGGCCGCTTCGTGCTCGCCGCCGGCGGCGGCATCATCGTGGGCTTCGCCATGGCCTGGGTCCTCGCGGTCGTCCGGCGACACGTCCAGGACCCGGTTCTCGACACCAGCCTCTCGCTGGCCGCGCCGTTCCTCGCCTATCTGCCGGCCGAGGCGGTCGGAGCCAGCGGCGTGCTGGCCGTGGTGATTGTCGCGATCATCCTCGGCCACAAGTCGCCGGTCCTCCAGTCT
>JAVEDG010000206.1 GCA_030841245.1 Actinomycetota bacterium | reverse complement strand
GCCGGGCCAGCCGGGTCCCGACGTAGGGCCGCTCGGCCGGGTCGGTGATCCAGGTCGCCAGCCCCTGCTCCAGCTTGGCGGTCGCGGTCTCAGGCAGGTCCTCCTCGGCGATGCCCAGCCGCTGCCGCACGATCTCGGCCAGCGCCCAGAACGACACGCCCTCGCCGTACGACAGGCACCGCCCGCTGTGCCACCGGATGATGTCGATCAGCCCGTCGATGTACTTGCGGAACTCCCAGCCCAGCCGCGACTTGCCCACGCCTGGCGGGCCGGAGACGAGCACCAGCCGCGGCGTACGCCGGTCGACCGCCGCGTGGAACAGCTCGCGAATCGTGCGTATCTCGGCGTCACGCCCGGTGAGCGGCGCCTCGAGACCGTCGACCCGTTGCACGCCGCCGACGCCGCCGGACATCACCCGGGTGGCTCGCCACAGCTGCTCTGGCTCGGCCTTGCCCTTGAGCGTGTGCTCGACCGGGTCGGCGAAGGCGATCGCGGTGGCGGCCAGCCGGCGGGTGGTCGAGTCGACGAGCACCTCGCCGTGTCCGGCGACCGACTGCACCCGAGCCGCGGTGTTGACCGCGTCGCCGGCCACCATGCCCTCGTTGGTCGCACCGATCGTCACGGCGACCTCGCCGGTGACCACGCCCGCACGGGCGGCCAGGCTCGGCACCTCGGCCTCGACGCCGAGCTGGTGCACGGTGTCCATCAGGTCCATCGCCGCCCGTACGGCGCGCTCGGCGTCCCCCTCGGTCGCGACCGGCGTGCCCCACACCGCCATCACCGCGTCGCCGATGAACTTCTCCACCACCCCGCCATACCGACGGATCACCGTCCCCGCCAGCTCGAAGTAGCGGGAGAGCAGCTCGCGGACCTCCTCCGGGTCACGCGCCTCGGACAGCGGCGTGAACCCCACCAGGTCGCAGAACAGGACAGAACAGACCCGCCGTTCGGCCTGCGGTGGTGCCGTGGGCGCCGCTGCGGCTGGCATGGCCCCTGCTCCGGCCGCCGGTACGCCGGTCAGCGCCGTGCCGCAGTCGCCGCAGAACTTCTTGCTCTGCTCGACCGCCGCGCCGCAGGTCGGGCACAACTCGGCCAGCGGCGACCCGCACTCGCCGCAGAACCGCTTGCCGGCCGGGCTCTGCGAACCGCACACCCCACACTGCACTGCGCGACCTCCGCTCACCTCGATCCGTCGGAGCCTACGGCAGCAGCCTTGTCCAAAGGGGTCGTTCGGCATCGACGGTGCCCGGACGGTGAGCGGGCAGTCACCGCCCCGCCGCGTTGCTCCGGCCCGCGATACCGGCGCGCTGGTGTTCCTGGCTGGCGCGTTGGTGTTTCCGGCTGGCGGGTTGGTGTAGCCGACACGCCGCGCGAGGCAGCCCCAACGCGTCAGCCACGCGCCCTACAGCTGTCCGACGGGGAGGCGGTCGACCTGCAGCCGGTCGGCGCGTGCCAGTAATGGCGGGCAGCCCAGACGTTCGCCGATCTCCCTCGCCTCGGCCACGGCCACCGAAGCCGCCGCCTCGTCGCCGGCGCCGATCAGGTACTCCGCGTGGTCGAGCAGACCGTGCGCCAGGTGGTACGGCGTGCTCTGTGCCCGCAACGACGCGATCGCGGCCGCAAACAGTCCGCCGACGTCGCCCTCGCCGCGGCCCGCCGCCAGTCGCGCCCGGGCCAGGTCGCGCTCGGCGCGCACCATCGGCGCAACCCGACCTGGCAGGTAGCCGTCGAGCAGGTCCACGAGCTGCTGCTCCGCAGCGGAGTCGCCCAGATCGTGGGCAGCACGAGCTCCGACCGGCCAAGCCCAGCGGATGGCGTCGTGACCGAGGCCCAGCACGTCGGCGTACCCAACGGCGTCGCGGGCGTGGCGCAGCGCTTCGGCCTGCTGACCGGACGACATCGCAGTCAAGGCCAGGGCAAGCGCATAGCCAGCCTTCTCCTGTGGATCCTCGCTGTCCGGCACCTGGTCGAGCTCGTCGACGATCCGCTCGGCCGTGTCGCTCTTGCCGCGCAACGCGGCCGACATGATGCGGACCAGCCGGATCCCGTCCATCGAGTCGAGGCCGTCGGCGGTGGCGTCGGGGCCGATGACCTGGGCCGCGCCGACCCAGTCGCCGGTGGCGAGCAGAGCGATGCTCAGGTTTCCTGTCGCGATCGCGAGGGCGTAGCGGTCTCCGAGGCGGCGCAGCTCGTCCATCGCGCGCCGCGACACATCAGCCGAGGCGACCGAGTCGGAGACAGAGAGGATGCTGGACAGGTTGAGCAGCGAGATCCCGAGGATGTGGGAGGCGCCGGCCAGCTCGGCGAGCCGCACCGCCTCCCTTTCGTTCATGATCGCTTCCACGTTGCGGTCGGCATTGCTGAACCAGATCCCACGGATCATGAACAGGGCGCACAGGTCAGCGGGACCAAGATCGAGCCCCTGGCCGAGCACGAGCGCCTCGTTGGTCAACCGGTCGGCGTCCGGCATGCCCCCGAACGTCTCCAGCGACCCGAGTTGCCCGAGCGCCCGAACCGTGTCGACGTCGGCATTCGCACGCAGCACTTCTACCGCAGCAGATTGAGCCTGGTGCGCCTCGGTCTGGCGGCCCAGCCGGGCCAGGGCGCGACCGGAGATGCTCTGAGCTCGTGCCGCCGCCCTGGCATCTCCGACCGCCAGGTACTGGTCGTGGGCTCGCGTGCCGTGCTCGACACACACCGCCGACTCACCAGCCTCCATGGCCGCGACCGTGGCCCGTTCCCAGATCGCGGCGCTGCGCGCGCTGACGCCGTCGCGGGCCTCTACCAGGTCGGCGGCGGTCGCGAAGCTGCTCGCGGCACGCGAGGGTGCCCCGGTCCGCAGCGCACGCTCGGCGGCCCGCTGGAGCGCCACGACGCCCTGCTCGCGGATGTCGTCGCTGTCCGGGTCGTCCGGCACCGCGGAGAGCGCGTCGAGGTAGTGCCGCGCGACGACGTCGACGACCTCCTCGCCGTCCTGCGGGAACGTCGCCCGCAGGTGCGCCGCCACCGCCAGGTGACGTGCCTTGCGGTCGCGGCGGGACAGCGTGTCGTAGGCGACCTGGCGCAGCATCTCCTGCGCGAACCGGTAGCTCCCGCGCTCCGGAGAGAGCGGGTCGGCCGACACGGCGAGCACCTCGCGGCGCAGCAGGTCGGCCAGCCTCGCCTGGACGGTCGGCCGGTCCTGACCGGAGACCGCAACCAGCGCCTCCGCGGGGAACGTCGTGCCCAGCACTGCGGCGTCCGCCACCAAGCGGCGTGCGTCGGGGTCGAGCGCGTCGAGGCGGGCGGCCAGCAGCGAGTGCAGGCTGTCGGGAACGACGAGCTGACCCACGTCGCCGACCAGCCGGTAGACACCGTCGACCGGTTGCACGACATCGCGGTCGATCAGGGAGCGCACCGTCTCGACGGCGAACAGCGGGATGCCCTGCGCCTGCGAGGCGATCGCGTCCCGTGCCGAGGTCGGCATGCCCGGCACCAAGGCATCGGCGAGGGCCGTCATCGAGGCCTCGTCGAGCGGGTCGAGCGTCAGCACGACCCGGTTGCGACCGCTGCCGAAACCGGGTCGGACCTCGTCCAGCTCGGGACGGGCGAACACCAGCACGTAGATCGGGAGGTCCCTGGCCCAGTCGACGAGGTGGTCGAGGAAGTCCAGCAGTCCCGGGTCGGCGAACTGCGCGTCCTCGACCATCAGCACGACCGGATCCGCCGCAGCCATCCGCTCGAAGAAGGTCCGCCAGCCGGCGAAGAGCTCATCCCTGGCCAGCTCGCCACCGGGGTCGCCGGCGAAGGACACTCCGAGCAGCCGGGCCAGCCGGGTCCCGACGTACGTCTGCTCCACGACGTCAGGGACGTACGTCGAAAGCCCCTGCTCCAGCTTGGCCACTGCGGTCTCGGGCAGGTCGTCCTCGGCGATGCCGAGACGTTGACGCACGATCTCGGCCAGCGCCCAGAACGACACGCCTTCCCCGTAGGACAGGCACCGTCCGCGGTGCCACCGCACCGTGCCTACCAGCCCGTCGACGTACTTCTCGAACTCCCAGCCCAGCCGCGACTTGCCCACGCCCGCCGGCCCGGAGACCACGACCAGTCGCGGTACCCGGCGCTCGACCACCGCATGGAAGAGCTCCCGGATCGTGCGCATCTCTGCATCCCGGCCGGTCAGCGGCGCCTCGAGCCCGTCCACCCGCTGCGACCCGCCGACCCCTGACAGGACTCGCTGGGCCGGCCAAAGCTGCTCGGCCTGCGCCTTGCCCTTCAGCAGGTGCTCGGCCGCCTCGCCGAAGGCGATCGCGCTGGAGGCCAGCCGCCGGGTCGTGGCGTCGACCAGGACCTCGCCGGCCGACGCGGCGGACTGCACCCGAGCCGCGGTGTTGACCGCGTCGCCGGCGACCATCCCCTCGTTGGTCGCCCCGATCGTCACCGCGACCTCGCCGGTCACCACTCCGGCCCGCGCCGCGAGGTCGGGCACTTCGGCGTCCAGCCCCAGCGACCGCACCGTGTCGACCAGGTCCAGCGCCGCGCGTACGGCGCGCTCCGCGTCGCCCTCGGTCGCGACCGGCGTGCCCCACACCGCCATCACGGCGTCGCCGATGAACTTCTCCACCACCCCGCCGTACCGGCGGATCACCGTGCTCGCCGCGTCGAAGTAGCGCGACAGCAGCTCGCGGACCTCCTCCGGGTCACGCGCCTCCGAGAGCGGCGTGAACCCGACCAGGTCGCAGAACAGGACGGAACAGACCCGCCGTTCGGCCTGTAGCGCGGCCTGCGAGGAGGCAATGGGCTGGGCCGAGCCCGCCGGCGCGCCGACCACCTCGGTCCCGCAGTTCCCGCAGAACCGGGCCGCCTCGGGCACCGGCAACGCGCACGACGGGCAGATCTGCGTCAGGGGCGTCCCGCACTGGAGGCAGAAGCGGGTACCCGCCGGATTCTGCGCATCGCACGCCGAGCACCGCACCGTCAGTCCTCCCAACTCCCCGAGCCCTCCCGGGGAGCGTAACTGCAGCCGGCCGCCGCCCGGGTCCGCTTGGTGCTGCGGGGCCAGCGCGTTGGGCTGTCGGCTACACCAACGCGCCGGCCACGGACCAGCCGGTGGGTAGCGGAACCCTCAGACCCTGAGCCGGTCGGCGGACAAGGTCGCCGCCCTATCCAGCACCGGCCGGCAGCCGAGCCGCTCGCCGATCGCGTGAGCCTCGTCGACCGCCGACGCGGCACCGATCCCGTCACCCGCGTCGGAGAGGTACGCCGCGAGGTCGAGCAGCCCCTGCGCGAACAGGTGCGGCGGGCTCATGAGTCGCATCGTCTCGACCGCCTCGGCCAGCGCCTGCCCCGACCTCTCCTCGCCCCGCGCCACGGCCAACCGCGCCCGCACCAGCTCCCGCTCCGCCCGCATCACCGGCGGCAGCCGGCCGGGCAGCTCGGCGTCGAGCATGGCCACCAGCTCGTCGGCGTCCTCGAGCCGACCGAGCTCTAGCGCGGCCCGGGTGGCAACCGGCCAGGACAGGCGCATCGAGTCCGACCCGATGCCGAGACCTTCCCGCAAGGACAGCACGCGCCGAGTGTGGTCCAGCACGTCGACGAGTCGACCCTCAGCCATGGCGAGGTAGGTGTCCGCCAGAGCCATCGCGCCCTGCTCCTGCAGGTCTTCGGTGCTGCGGAGACGCTCAAGACGAGCGAGCTCGGCCGTCGCACGGTCCACGTCGCCGCGAAGGGCGGCGAGCAACAGCGCCCCCAAGTCGATCCAAGGTTCGTCACCGGTGAGCGGGTCCTGGCTCGCGGCGTCCACGGCCTGCGCCGCCTCATGCCACTCGCCCACGTCCAGCAGCGCAAGGACGAGGTTGACGGTTGCGGTGGCCACGATGTTGCGATCTCCGGATCGGCGCATGGTGGCCATGCCCCGCCGGAGCGTCTCGACGGCCGCTGAAGGCTCGCGCATCATCTGCACGTTCGCCAGGTTGAGCAGCGAGAGGGCGACGAGTTCGGGACTGCCGCCCTCCTCGGCGAGCTGCGCGGCGCGCTCGAGGTACATGCTGGACTCGACGACGCGCGTGCTGTTGACCAGGTAGATCGCGAAGTCGAGCAACACAGCTGACATCTGGCTGGGGCCGACGGCGAGACCCTCCGCCAGCTCGACTGCCTCGATGTTGGCGGCCGCAGCCCCGGGCGTTCCAGCGAAGTTCTCCAGGGCGGCGAGCTCGTCGAGAGCGTCGACCGTGTCCTCGGCTGGGTCGGATCGCAAGTCTGCGACCGCGCGGGTGAGCGCCTCACGAGCCTCCGTGTGACGCCCCCCACGCCGCAGTGCCCTGCCCAGCAGAGTCCGGCAGCGCGCGGCGGCCCGGACCTCGCCCAGCTCCTCGTAGCGCGCGATCGTGCTGGCAGCGAGGTCGGCGGCACGTACGGCGTCGCC
>JAVEDG010000201.1 GCA_030841245.1 Actinomycetota bacterium | reverse complement strand
CCACGGTGACCGCGGTCCCCACCGACCCGAAGAGCAGCGTCGCCAACGTGGCCAGCACCGCGAGGTACGGCGGGGCCACCGCGTCCGAGCCGAGACCCACGGGGTGCCAGCCCTCGGTGTAGGTGCGCCAGAGATCGTGCGCTCCCCCGCCGGCGGGAAGCAGTGCGCCGCCGAAGAGCAGGCCGCCGCCGAGCAACGCGCGCCACGCGACCACGGTGAGGACGGTCAGCAGGGCGACCAGCAGGACCGCGGGCCGGACCATGGCCCGGCGGACCAGACCGGCACCCCAGCCGGGCAGGTCCTCCGCCTCGTCCGAGGTGGGCCCGGACTCGACCACCCGGTGCCGCCCCGCACCGTAGGCGTCCGGGCTGCGGGTGCCGATCAGCCCCGCCACCGTCTCGGCCAGATGGCGCAGCCCGCTCCACCTCGCGGCCAGCAGCGGGTTCACGGCGCGGGCCGGCAGCTCCCGGGTCCGGCGGCGAGCCACCCGCGCGCGGACCACCCGGTCCGGGCGGACGACAACCGCAGCGAAGGCGCGCAGCTCGTCGAGCGCCGGGCCGGGCAGCTTGCCGGCCAGCAGTCCGATCGCACGCAGCAGCGAGCCGGCCGCCAACCGCGGCACCGACAGCGGCAGCCGGTAGAGCGGAAGGTTCGCCAGCAGCACGAAGATCGCGTTGCGCCGGTCGACCAGGTGGTGCCGGTCCACGTCGGCCGTCAGCCTGCGGCGACCGTGCGACGCGGCTTCGGCGTGGTGCACCACAGCGTCTGTCACGCAGAAGACCCGGTGCCCGGCCAGGTTGGCCCGCCAGCCGAAGTCGACGTCGTCGCGGAACAGCGGCAGCGCCCGGTCGAAGCCGCCGAGTTTGTCCCACACGTCGCGGCGGACGAGCATGCCGGCCGAGCCGGTGGCGAGGACCCGGTGCCGCCCGTCGTGCTGGCCCTGGTCGTGCTCGCGCCGCTCGAGCCCGGTCTCGCGACGGCCGCTGCGCGCGATGGTGACCCCGACCTCGAGCAACAGGCGCTGGTCGTTCCACCCGCGCACCTTCGGCCCGACGACTCCCGGCTCCGGCTCCGCGACGGCGTGCTCGAGCAGGCGGCGCAGGGCGTCGGCGGCCGGGCAGGAGTCGTCGTGCAGCAGCCAGACCCACTCGGCGCGAGTGGCGGGCTCGGTGCCCGCCTGTTGTTCGATGTCCCCCACCGCTCCGGTGGCCGGTGGCCGGGCGTGGTCCAGACCTGCCTGCACCGCAGCGCCGAAGCCGCTGTCGCGGCCGGTCACGCAGACCTGGCCGGCCCCGAGGGCACGGACCATCAGCGCCCGGGAGTCGTCGCGGCTGGCGACGTCGACGCCGACCACGACGTCCGGGCGTCGGGTCTGGCCGGCGAGTCCAGCGAGGACTTCGGGCAGCCACGGGGCGCCGTCGTGCGCGACGAGGACGGCCGTGACGACCGGGGCGCGGGAGGTGGATGTCGACATAGAAGAGGGCACGCGGCCACCAGCGGGGACCGTCCCCGGACGAGCCGACGGCCCACCCTACGGGGTCAGACGGCGCTCTTCTTCAGTCGGCGACGCTCCCGCTCGGACAACCCGCCCCAGATGCCGAAGCGCTCGTCGTGGTCGAGCGCGTACTCGAGGCACTCGCCGCGCACGTCGCAGGACAGGCAGACCTTCTTGGCCTCCCTCGTCGAGCCGCCCTTCTCGGGGAAGAACGCCTCCGGATCGGTCTCGGCGCACAGGGCATGGTCCTGCCAGCCCATCTCCTCGTCGCCCGTCTCGGTGAGCGGATACACCTCGCCCATGGCACGCCTCCTCGACCCTGGCTGCCACCCCACTGGCCGTGGGGCTGTGCGGTTAATGACAACGATGGAATTACACGCGCGTCGCTACCCGTTAGTCAAGCCGAACGGTGATATTCAGCCGAACGGTTGACCAACGCAAATGGAACGGATCGCCCACCGGCCCGGTCCGGGGTCCCCCCGCCGTCCGGCACGGGCACCGATCGGCGAGACTCGCGGCATGCGCATCGTGGTGCCCGCGGGCGGGATCGGCGCGGCCCGGTTCCTGCGCGGGCTGCGGGCCGCGGTGCCCGAGGCGGAGGTCACGGTCGTCGGCAACACGGGGGACGACATCACGCTGTTCGGCCTGCGCATCTGCCCCGACCTGGACACCGTCATGTACACGCTCGGGGGTGGCATCGCGGAGGAGCAGGGCTGGGGGCGGGCCGAGGAGACGTTCGTCGTGCAGGAGGAGCTCACGGCGTACGGCGTGGAGCCCGCCTGGTTCGGCCTCGGTGACCGCGACCTGGCCACGCACGTCGTCCGCACCCAGATGCTCGATGCCGGCTACCCGCTCAGCGAGGTGACCGCCGCGCTCTGCGCCCGCTGGGAGCCGGGCGTGCGGCTCCTGCCGATGAGCGACGACCGGGTCGAGACGCACGTCGTGATCGAGGACGCGGGGGGTCGGCGCGCGATCCACTTCCAGGAGTACTGGGTCCGGCACCGGGCATCCATGCCCGCCCTGGAAGTGGTGGCGGTCGGTGCCGACCGGTCCCGACCCGGGCCGGGGGTGCTGGACGCGATCGAGTCGGCCGACCTCGTGCTGCTGCCGCCCTCGAACCCGGTCGTGAGCATCGGCACGATCCTGTCCGTCCCCGGCCTGCGGGCGGCGTTCGAGGCGACGTCGGCTCCCGTCGTCGGGCTCAGCCCCATCGTCGACGGCGCTCCCGTGCGCGGCATGGCCGACCAGGTCCTCGCCGCGATCGGGGTCGACGCGAGCGCTGCAGCGGTGGCGCTGCACTACGGCCCGCAGCTGCTCGACGGCTGGCTGGTCGACCGGTCCGACGCCGACGCCGTGCCGGTGGTGTCGGAGGCCGGCATCGCGTGCCGAGCGGTGCCGCTGCTGATGCGCGACATCGACGCGAGCGCTGCGATGGCGCGGGCGGCACTGGACCTCGCCGCCGGCCTGGTCCGGTCATGACGCCGTACTCGCTGCACCCGCTCGCCGGCCTGCCCGAGGTCCTCACGGGCGACGACCTCGCCGCGCTGGTCGCCACGGCGCTGAACGCCTCGGATGAGCAGCTGCACGACGGCGACATCGTGGTCGTGTCCTCGAAGGTCGTCGCCAAGGCAGAGGGGCGGGTGGTGGCCATCGACCGCGACAAGGCGATCACCGACGAGACCGTGCGCGTCGTCGCTTCACGCGGTGCGACCCGGATCGTGCAGACCCGGCACGGCCTGGTGCTGGCCGCGGCCGGCGTCGACGCCAGCAACACCGAGCCGGGCACCGTAGTGCTGCTCCCGGTCGACCCGGACGCATCGGCGCGACGGCTGCGCGACGGACTCCGCACGGCCACCGGCGCCACGGTCGGCCTGGTCGTCACCGACACGACCGGGCGGCCGTGGCGGGTGGGGCTCACCGACCAAGCAGTCGGCGCGGCCGGGGTCCAGGTGCTCGACGACCTGCGTGGCCACCCCGACCGGGCGGGGCACCCGCTCGAGGTCACCGTGACCGCCGCGGTCGACGAGCTCGCATCCGCCGCGGAGCTGGCCGCGGGCAAGCTGGCCGGCCTCCCGGTGGTCGTGGTACGAGGCCTGGAACGACTGGTCACGGCCGAGGACGGGCCTGGTGCGGCCGCGCTCGTGCGGCCGGTCGAGGAGGACATGTTCCGCCTCGGCGCCCGCGACGTGCTGCCCGCCCGGCGCACGGTGCGCTCGTTCGCGCCCGATCCCGTCGACCCGCGAGCCATCCGCCTCGCGGTCGCGGCGGCCGTCACGGCACCGGCACCGCATCACACCACCCCGTGGCGGTTCGTGCACGTCGCCTCGACCGAGGTCCGCGACCGGCTGCTGGACGCGATGCTCTCGGCGTGGACCGAGGACCTGCGCCGCGACGGCTTCACCGACGAGCAGGTCGCGCGGCGGACCCGCCGTGGTGAGGTTCTGCGCGCGGCGCCCGAGATCGTGGTCCCCTGCCTGGTCGCCACGGGTCACCACGACTACCCGGACGGGCGGCGGAGCGCGGCCGAGCGGGAGATGTTCGTCGTGGCCACGGGCGCGGGTGTGCAGAACTTCCTCGTGGCCCTGGCGGTCGAAGGGCTGGGCTCGGCGTGGGTGAGCAGCACGATGTTCTGCCGCGACGTCGTACGGCGTGAGCTCGACCTGCCACCGGACTGGGACCCGATGGGCGCCGTCGCCGTCGGGCACCCGGCCACGCCCGCGCCACCACGCCCGCCACGCGACCCGGACGAGTTCCTGATCTCGCGCTGAGCACCGGCTACATCGACCTGAAGTCGCGCACCGCCATCCCCGGTGCGCGACGCGGCGGGCCGAGGCCGGAGAGCTCGACCATCCGGACCGCGCGGTAACGGTGCCCGCGGTAGGGCTCGAGCAGCTCGAGCATCGCGTCGTCGTCGACCCGCTCGCCGACCAGTGCCCAGCCGACCAGGGAGGACAGGTGGTAGTCGCCGACCGACACCGCGTCGGCGTCACCGAGGGCCCGCTGCCGCACCTCGGCAGCCGTCCAGACCCCGACGCCGGGCAGGGAGCGCAGCCGCGCGTCGGCCTCGTCGCGGCCGAGCATGACCACCTGCTCCAGCCGGCCCGCCGACCCGGCCGCGGTGACGACGGTGCGCGACCGGGACAGGTCGACCCCGGCCCGGTGCCACTCCCAGGACGGGATGCGACGCCAGGTCGCCGCGTCCGGAGCCACCCGCAGCGCCGGGACCGGGCCCGGTGCCGGATCGCCGTAGCGACGCACGAGAGCCCGCCAGGCCCGCCATGCCTCGCGGCCGGTCACCTTCTGCTCCAGCACGGCGGGCACCAGGGCCTCGAGCACCAGACGCGAGCGGGGCACCCGCCAGTCCCGGTGGCGGCGCCACACGTCCCGCAGCACCGGGTGGTCCGGGGCGAAGCCCGCCGGATCGTCGCCCGAGCCCAGCAGGTCGGGGACCCCGTCGAGCGCCCAGGCGGCGCCCGCCCCCCAGGCGGCCGCCTCGACCAGGCCAGCGGTCGGCCGGCTGCGCAACCGCAAGGTGGCCGGCCCCAGAGGGGTCCGAAGACCCCGCCAGACGCTGCCGTCCGCCGCACCGTGGAAGGTCGGGTCCCCCGACCCGCGGCGCATCGGAGCGAGCGCAACGCCCAGATCGACCTGGCGCCCCGGCCGCCACACACGGCTCAGTTCGGTAACGACCGGCGAGGCGGGCACCCGGACAGTCTCCTACGTCGTTGACCCGTCGGGGCAGAACGCCCTGCGTAAACTTCGATGACCGTCCACCCGGATGCCCGAGACCAGACGCCAGAGACCTGACGCCCGAGAGAGAGCCGTGGCCAACAAGACCAAGCCCAAGTCAGCCAAGGACCGCGAGAGCCGGGCCAAGCTGGAGCAGATGCGCCGCGAGCAGCGGGCGCGCGAGCGGCGCCGCAGCATCGGCATCGTGGTGATCGCGGCCGTCCTGGGCATCGGGCTGGTGTTGGCCGCGGCCGCCCCGGCGTTCCTGAAGAACCGCAACGACCCGGCCAAGAAGCCGCTGAAGGACTTCGGCGTGAGCGCCGCCGCGGCCAGCTGCAGCCCGGTCCAGACCGTGCACGGCACGGGCGGGGCGAACGACCGCCAGCACGTCGACATCGGCAGCAAGCTGACCTACAAGACGGTGCCACCGACCTATGGCGCGCACTGGGTGCAGCCGGTGTTCCCGGCGCGGCCCTTCTACACCGCGACCGACCGCCCGGCCACCGAACAGCTCGTGCACAACCTCGAGCACGGCTACACGATCATCTGGTACGACTCGACGGTGAAGGGCCAGCAGCTCACCGACCTCCAGGACATCGCCGCGAGCGCCCGCACCCAGGACGCGACCAGCCCGGGCAAGTTCATCGTGTCGGCATGGGACGACCACTACGGCACGTTCCCGTCGGGCAAGCACGTGGCGCTGGCTCATTGGGGCGCGAACGACAGCCACCGGCAGCTCTGCGGCCAGACCAGCGGGGCCGTCGTGCAGAAGTTCATCGACGCCTACCCGTCGACCGACACGCCGGAGCCGCAGGCCCAGTAGGCACTGGGGCCCAGCTCATCGGGGCTCAGCTCACCGTGGCGACTCGTCGCTGGAGAAGCGCAGCGCGCCGTCGGCGATGACCGCCTGCGGCCAGACGCGGACCCCGGCGAGCAGCTCGTTGCCGTCGCCGATGACCGCGCCGTCGCCGATGACCGCGCCGTCGAGCACGGTGCCGGTGCCGACCCGCGCGCCCGCGCCGACGACGCTGCGGTGCACCTGCGCCGACGCAGCGACCTGCGACCCGTCGAAGAGCACGCTCGCGAGGACCTTCGAACCCGGCCCCACGTGCGCACCGCGGCCCACCGTCGTGCCGCCCGACACGGTCGCCGAGGGGTCGACCCGGGCGCCGTCGAGGAGCAGCGCCTGCCCCGTCGGGCCCGGCAGGGCCGGGGACCCGACCCGGCCGAGCACGAGGTCGACCGAACCCTCGACGAACGCCTCCGGGCTGCCCAGGTCCAGCCAGTACGCCGGGTCGACCTGGCCGAGGATGCGCGCCCCGCGGCCGAGCAGCTCAGGGAAGGTCTCCCGCTCGACCGAGACCGGCCGCCCGGCCGGGATGGCGTCGATCACCCGCCGGGCGAACACGTAGCAACCGGCATTGACCCGGTTGGTCGGCGGGTCCGGCGACTTCTCCAGGAACTCGGTCACCCAGCCCTCGGCGTCGACCGGCACCGAGCCGAACGCGCGGGCGTCGGACACCTCGGTCAGGTGCAGCGTCACGTCGGCACCGGCCTGCTGGTGGATCTCGATCTGGCGAGCCACATCGTGGTCGGAGAGCACGTCGCCGTTGAGGATCACCACGGGGTCGTCGGGCTCCGAGCGCAGGGCCGACGCCACGTTGCGGATCCCTCCCCCGGTCCCCAGGGGCTCGGTCTCGGTGACGTAGTCGATGTCCAGGCCCAGCGACGCGCCGTCGCCGAAGTGGGCGGAGAACAGCTCGGCGCGGTACGACGTGGCCAGCACGACGTGGTCGATCCCGGCTGCCGCGGCCCGGGCCAGGACGTGGGTGAGCAAGGGCACCCCGGCGACCGGGAGCATCTGCTTGGGCGTGGTGACGGTGAGCGGCCTCAGCCGGGTCCCCCTGCCGCCGACGAGCAGCACGGCCTCGGTCATGGCCGGCTCCGTCGGCGGGACCTCGGACGTGGCGACCGGATTACGGCACCCCGTGGACGACCGTCGCGGACAGGGCCCGTTCGTAGCTGTCCAGGTGCGCGGCCGCCGACGCCGCCCAGGTGAACTCGCGGGCGCGGGCCTGGCCGGACGCGGACAGGTGCGCGCGACGCCCCTCGTCGGCGATCAGCGACCTCAGGCAGCGGGCGATGCTGTCGGTGTCGGGCTCGGTGTACTCCACGGCGTCGCCACCGACCTCCGGCAACGAGAGCCGCCGCGCGGTCATCACGCATGCGCCGCAGGCCATCGCCTCGAGGACCGGTAGCCCGAACCCCTCCGCCTTGCTCGGGTAGGCCACGATCATCGCCCCGCCGAGCAGGCCGGGCAGGTCGGCCGGCCGGAGGTAGCCCGGGCGCACGATCTTCAGGTGGGACGGCACCTCGGCCACCGCCTGGTCGACCCCGTCGTCCCAACCGCTGCTCCCCGCCAGCACGAGCGCGGGCGGCTCGGGAAGTCCCTCGCAGGCCTGGACCCAGCCGCGGACCAGGTCGGGGACGTTCTTGCGCCGCTCGAGCAGGCCGAGGAACGCGACGTACGGCCGGCCGTGCAGCCCGAGCCGGTCGGACACCCGCATCCGCTCGGTCTCGGTGGGCGGGTGGAAGGTCGCCAGGTCCACCCCGTGCAGCGCCACGTCGATCCGGTCGGCGTCGGCGTCGAGCACGCGGACCAGCTCGTCGCGGGTCGCCTGCGACGGCACGATCACCCGGGCGGCACGCCGTACGGCGGTGCGGGTGGCCGACCGGTAGAACCCGGCCCGGACCGCGCTGTGCAGCTCGGGCTCGGAGAAGAAGGTCACGTCGTGCACGGTCACGACCACGGGCAGGTTGGCGTGCAGCGGCATCGTGTAGTACGGCGAGTGGATGAGCTGCGCGCCGACCTGCTGTGCGACCAGCTGCAGCCCGGTCTGCTCCCAGGCCAGCCGGGCCGGCCGGTGCGAGATCGCGGACGGGCCCGGGACCACCTCGGCATGCGTCGCGAGCCGCGCGAAGCGCTCGGCGTCCGAGCGCTGACACACGACGACCAGGTTGACGTCGCCGCCGTCGAGGGCCCCGATCAGCCCGTCGACGTACCGTCCCACCCCTCCGCGGTCTGCGGGGACCGCCGTCGCATCGACGAGCACGCGAGGTGCCACGTCCGCATCACTCCTGATCCCTAGAGCTGTCCAACTTCGGTTCCCTGGAGCCGGCCGGCGCACCAGCCAACTCACCTGCTGCGGCCTTTCCCCGCCTCCGGCAGCCTACGCCGCCGTAACCCCGTCGGCCGGACAGCCGCTCCGGATGGGGACGGCCGGGTCAGCCCGCCACGGCCTGCCAGGACGACCAGCCCGATGACGTGCGCGTGACCCGGTAGAGGTGTCCGCCGACCCGGTTGACCAGGACGTCGGTGCGAGCGCTGCCAGGCGCCGCGAGCGCAGCCGGTGCCCCAGTCACCCCGCCACCCACCGACGACCAGGCGCCCGCCGTGCCGTCGGTGACGTCGAGTGCACGCAGGCTGCCGTCGCTCCACCGGGCGACCACGGTGAGCCGGCCCTTGGTGTCCGACGTCGCTGTCGGGGTGCCGCGGGCCGCGCCGCCGAGCGAGGACCAGACCGACCACCCGTCCGCCGACGACCACTCGCGGGTCATCACGATGCCGTTGTCGCCATGGACGACGACATGGAGCCGGCCGTCGCCCGTCGCCGCCGCCGAGACCCCGCCCGCGGCGACGTGCCCACCGAGCGACTGCCAGGCCGACCAGCTGCCGTCCGTCGCCTGCGTGCGCTGCCTCAGCGCGTCGTCGGTGCCCCGGACGAAGGCGTGGAGCAGCCCGCCGACACGAACAACCGCGGGCCGCCCGTGCCCGCTGCCCCACAGCTGTGCCCAGGCCGACCACGACGCCGCCGACGACGCCCGGGTGGCGATCCGCAGGTGGCCCGACGGTCCGAGTGCGACCGCGTCGAGCCGACCGTTGGTCCCGGCGACCACGGCCGGGGCTGCCGTTGTCGTGAGCGAACCGAGCAGCCGTGGAGCAGTCAAGCCCGCGCCTGCGGTCCAGGACCGGTAGAGCACCAGCCCGTCACTGGCGCGGCTGAGCAGGGTGCCCGAGCCGGCGGTGCGCGTCGCGGCGCCGAACGCGCTGTGCGGGTCGGTGGTCGGGTGCGCGACGGTGAGGTAGGTGGAGCGCAGGCCGAGCAGGCCGCGCAGGGTGTCGCCGGTGAGGGTGACCGAGGTCGGGGTGGCGTTGTTCACGCCCTCGAGCCGGATGCTCAGGACGCGACCACCCCACTGCCCGTTGCCGTCTCGCGCCGCCACCACGAACCGCTCCAGGTAGCCGAGGGAGGGGTAGATGTGTTGGAGCGTCGCGGCGCTCACCGAGGTGGTCCACGTCGGGTAGTCGTCGTAGGGGTCGGCTGCCGCCTTCAGGTAGGGCACGCTGCCGGCCACGGTCCAGTTGCCGTTCGACGCGCTGAACTGGGTGAACGCCGCCGACCCGCCGTAGGTACGGATCCGGCCGGCCGTCGCGGCGATCGCCGCGTCACTGCTCGGCTCGGCGCTGGTGACCGTGCCGTAGGCGGACGTCGCGCGCAGGCCGCGGTACATCTGGCAGGAGGTGCTGTCGCAGGTGTCCCACACGGATCCCGAGGCGGCGTGCTGCTGGTCGTACGTCGCGTAGGTGCGGGCCGCGATCGCCTGGGCACGCAGCGCTGCTGCGTGCCACGACGCCGGCATCTCCCGTGGCACCACACCGCGCAGGTAGCTCTCGATCGGCACCAGGTCGATCCTCGCGAGCGTCGTCGCGGAGGTCAGCCGCAGCAGGATCTGCCCGGGGTAGTCCACCCTCGACCCGTCGGCGTAGCGCAACCTGGTCGTCGATCCCGACCGATGGAGGGCGAAGCCGGACGGGGAGTGGACGCCCCAGCCCAGCCAGCCTGCGCTCGTCCGGCCGCGCAGCCGCAGCGCCGTGGAGCTGTCGACCCGGCGGACCGACCAGACCGAGACCGGGTTGCCCCCGAGACTCTTCGGCAGCGTCGTCCAGGTGGCACCGGCGGCGCGGGACCGCGCCTGCAGGCCGGACTGCGGCACGACCTGGACCACGGCGTCACCGCAGTGCGCCGAGCCGGTGGCGGCGAAGTCGCACTGGTAGCGGCGCGAGGTGTTGCCCGACGACGGTGCGATGCCTTCGGCGCCGCTGTTGGTGAGGATCACCCGGAGGTTGGCGTTGTCCCTCGTCTGCGAGCTCGTGGTCGGGTAGTAGAACGACATCATCTGGTCCGCCGACTGGCCAGCGGCGGCGCGCCCCTGCGCGCCGTACTGCGACATGCCGTGCCCGTGGCCGAAGCCCCGCCCGACGAGGTCGAGCACCCGGCTCGGCGGCACGACGTAGACCTCGGCCGTCGCGGCCCGGGCCGGAGCGGCGAACGGGAGGCCCGCGGCCACGACGGCGCCGGCCACCGCCAGTGCCGCTGCGCCGGGCAGCAGGCGGCTCGGCGCTCGCTCCCGGCCGACCGGCGACACGGACAGGTCAGCCATCAGTACGTCTTCGTCCAGCCGGTCCAGGTCAGGGAGGTGAGCCCGAGCTTGTTCTGGCTCAACGACTTCGGAGCCAGCTGCCCGAAGAGCAGCTGCTGCCGCGACAGGCCGCTGGTCAGCGTCGGAGGCGTCGCCACGTGGTCGCCCGAGACGATGGCCCAGGTGCCGGAGTGCCCCCCGCTGAAGACCATCGCCTGGGCTCGGTGGCGAGGTCCCCACCGGCTCGCCACGAGCGTCTTGCCGTCGGGGCTGGCGAGGTCCACGTCGCCGTCGAGGAAACCGGTCCCCATCCGCTGCCACGCCAACCAGCCGGTGGCCAGGTCCCGGCCGTACCACGTGGAGTCGTCGGCCGCGTGCACCACCACGTGCAGCGTCCCGGTGGTGGTGCGAACCGCGCCCGGTGCGGTGCCGGGCATCAGCGCCGGTGCCGCGGCCGCGGTGGCGGTCGCCCAGGTGCCGTAGCGGGTGGGCTTCCAGACGGTGAGCCGGTTACGGGCTCCGGCTCCCACGATGTCGACCTCGGCCGTGCCGGACGACACGACGGTCGGTGAGCCGGTCAGGGTGCCGGCGAGCTTGCGCCACGCCGACCACGGCTGCCCGACCCTCCTCTTGGTCAGGTAGAGCGCGTTGTCGGTGCCACGGACCGCCACGACCAGGGCCCCGTTGCCGTTGACCCCGATCGAGGGCTGGCCGAGGGTCACGCCGCCGAGACCGAACCAGGAGCCGAGGGTCCCGTCCGCCTTGCGCATCCGGACCTGCACGCTGCCCCCGGGCCGGCGCGAGACGAGGCGGGCGGTGCCGTCGGGCAGGTCGACGCCGTCGACCCGGTTGGCCCCCTCGACCGTGAGCGGCGCGGACCAGGGCCGGGCCACGCGGCTGCCGTCGTTGCTCTCGACCAGCACCCGGTAGCGCCCGCTCGGCAGCTGCTGCCCGACGGCGTCGGTCAGCGGCACCGACAGGGTCACCGGACCGGTCCCCGTCCACCTGCGGAAAACCTCGCCGGACTGGCGCTCGGACAGGGTCACGGTCCAGTGCTGCGTCGGGCGCAGCACGCCGGCCGACACGTTCAGCAGCCCACCGCTCACGCCGGCGCTGGGATGGGTCAGGCCCGCTCCCATCAGTGCGGCCACCTCGGTCCGGATCGCCGGCACCTTGTTGTAGAGGTTGATCCCGGGGCACGCG
>JAVEDG010000194.1 GCA_030841245.1 Actinomycetota bacterium | reverse complement strand
GGCGTTGTCGGCTGGCATCCGGCTCAGGTCACGTGGCCTTGCGACGGGCCGACGTACGCTTCTGCGACGGCCGCAGCACGGGCTCGCCGGCCTCCACGGCAGCCAGCCGGGTCGACGCGCCGTACTCCGCCAGCGCGGTGGCGAGCGCGCTGACGGACGGTTCGGCGGACAGCACGTCGACACGCAGCCCGTGCTCCTCCGCCGTCTTCGCCGTCGCCGGGCCGATACAGGCGATCACCGTCGACGCGTGCGGCTTGCCCGCGATGCCCACCAGGTTGCGCACGGTCGAGGACGACGTGAACAGCACCGCGTCGTAGCCACCACCCTTGATTGCCTCGCGGATGGGCGCAGCAGGCGGGGCAGCACGCACCGTGCGGTAGGCGGTGACGTCGTCGACCTCCCAGCCGCGTTCGACCAGGCCGGCGACGAGGTTCTCGGTCGCGATGTCGGCGCGGGGCAGGAAGACACGGTCGATCGGGTCGAAGACCGCGTCGTACGGCGGCCACTCCTCGAGCAGACCCGCCGCCGACTGCTCGCCACCGGGCATCAGGTCCGGTTTGATGCCCCACGACAGCAGGTCGGCCGCGGTCTGCTCACCGACTGCAGCCACCTTGATGCCGGCGAACGCGCGCGCGTCCAGGCCGTACTCCTCGAACCGCTCGCGGACGGCCTTCACAGCGTTGCGCGACGTGAACGCGATCCACTCGTAGCGGCCGGTCACCAGGCCCTTGATCGCGCGCTCCATCTGCTGCGGCGTCCGAGGCGGCTCGACCGCGATGGTCGGCACCTCCTCCGGCACGGCCCCGAACCCTCGCAGCTGCTCGGAGAGCGCTCCTGCCTGCTCCTTGGTGCGCGGCACCAGCACCCGCCAGCCGAACAGCGGCTTGGTCTCGTACCACGACAGCCGGTCGCGCATCGCCACCGTCTCGCCGACCACGGTGATCGTCGGTGGTGCGAGCTTGGCCGACTTGACGTCGCCCGCGACGGACGCCAGCGTCGAGACGACGGTGCGCTGCCGGGTCGTGGCCCCCTCCTGGGTCATGGCCACGGGCGTCGCCGGGTCGCGCCCGGCCTCGATCAGGGCAGCGGCGACGTCACCGATCACCTTGGTCGCCGACAGCAGCACGAGCGTGGCCTTGCCCGCGGCCACGACGTCCCAGTCGACGGTCCCCTCGGCGACGTTGACCACGCGCACTTCGCGCGCCTTGGCGCTGGTGAGCGGGATGCCGGCGTACGCAGGCACAGCGGTGATCGACGCCACGCCCGGCACGATCTCGAAGGGGATCCCGGCCTTGTGGCATCCCGCCGCCTCCTCCGACCCGGTGGCGAACAGGAACGGATCGCCGTCGAGGAGCCGAACGACCCGCCCGCCGCCCTTCGCGGCCCGCACCACGAGCTTGGCCCGCATCGCGTGGGTCAGTGGCTGACCGTCGGCCCCCACGGAGCCGTCGACCAGCTCGACGTCGTCCCGGGTGAACCTGGCCACGAACTCCGGTGTCTGGTTCTCGCTCACGACCACGTCGGCGCGGCCGAGCAGCTCGACGCCGCGCACAGTCAGCAGACCTGGGTCCCCCGGCCCGGCTCCGACGAACGAGACCGAGCCCACGGGCTTGGTCCTCGCGCTGGTCCGGGCCGGGCTCGAGCCGCCGGCGAGCGACTTGGGCAGCGACTTCGCCGGGGCCGACTTGGTCGGGACCGACTTGGTGGTGCTCTTCTTCTGGCGGGTCACGTGACGCGCTCCATCATCAGGTCAGCCGCACCTTCGGCGAGCAGCTCGGCCGCGAGGTCGCGGCCGATCCGTGCTGCGTCGTCGAGCGGTCCGGTCGCGGACAATCGCACACTGGCGCTGCCGTCGGGTGAGATGACGGCAGCACGCAGGTACAGCTCTGGGTACTGCTCCCCCTCGGCCGGCTCGCCGTGGGCTCCGACCGGGGCCGAGCACCCGGCCTCGAGGGTGGCAAGCAGGCTGCGCTCCCCGGTCACGGCGAGCCGGGTCGCGGCGTCGTCGAGCTCGGCGAGCAGGTCGGCGACGCCGTGGTCGTCCGGCGACGCCGGCTCCCTGCACTCGACCGCCAGGGCCCCCTGGCCGGGAGCGGGCAACAGCTGGATCGGGTCGATGACCTCGGTGACCGCGTCCAGTCGTCCGAGTCGTGCCAGGCCTGCCCGCGCGAGGACGACGGCGTCGACGGTCCCGTCGGCGACGAGGCCGATCCGGGTGTCGACGTTGCCCCGCACCGGCACGACCACGAGCTCGAGACCGAGCGCCAGCAGCTGCGCGGCACGGCGCGGGGAGCCGGTGCCGATCCGGGAGCCCGCCGGCAGCTCACCGAGGGTGAGGCCGTCGCGGGCGACGAGCACGTCGCGCGCGTCCTGGCGGGCGGGCACAGCCGCGAGGCGCAGCCCGTCCGGGTCGGCCGTCGGAAGGTCCTTGAGCGAGTGCACCGCGAAGTCGACCTCGCCGCGCAGCAGCGCCTCGCGCAGGGCGCCGACGAACACCCCGGTGCCGCCGATCTGGGCGAGGGCCGCGCGGTCGGTGTCGCCGACCGTACGCACGGTGACCAGCTGGACCGGTCGACCCGACGCCGCCGTGACGGCGTCGGCGACCTGCTGCGACTGGGCCGTCGCCAGTGCGCTCGCCCGGGTGCCGAGGCGAAGTGGTCGGGTCATGAGCCCGCCTCGTCCACGTCGGCCCGCGTCATGGCTTCGATCGCCTTCGGGTCCAGCCCGAACAGCTTGGTGAGCGCGTCGGCGTACGACTGGCCGCCCGGCTCCTCGGCGAGCTGCTTGACGCGCACGGTCGGCGCGTGCAGCACCTTGTCCACCACCCGCCGCACGGTGAGCTCGATCTCCGCCTGCGTCTTGGCGTCGAGTGCCGGCAACCGGCCCGAGAGCCGGGCCAGCTCGGACCGGACCACGGCCTCGGCCATGCCGCGCAGCGCCACCACCGTCGGTGCGACGCTGGCCGCGCGCTGCCAGCCGAGGAAGGCGGCGACCTCGTCGGCGACGATGCCGCGGGTCGCCTCCACGTCCGAGGCGTGCTCGTTCTCGATCAGCACCGGCGTCAGCGTCTCGAGGTCGATGACGGCCACGCCGTCGATGGAGCGGGCCCCGGGCTCGACGTCGCGCGGGAGTGCCAGGTCGACGAGCACGAGAGGGCGGTGCCCGCGGCGCTCCTGGACCTCTCGTAGGTCGTCCACCGACACGATGTGGCCCACCGAACCGGTGCACGACACCATCACGTCACACCGGGCCATGGCCGCCGGGAGCTCGTCGAGCCCGACCGCCTCGCCGCCGACACCAGCCGCGACCCTGGTGGCGTGCGCGACCGTCCGGTTGGCCACGACGACCGGCCCCATCGCACGCTGTGCGGCCACGGTCGCGGTGAGGGCGCTCATCGACCCGGCGCCCACGATCAGCAGCGGCCGGCCGGCGAGCGGTCCGAGGACCGCCTCGACCTGGTCGAGACCCGCGGTGACCAGAGACCGGCCGGCGCGGTCGATGCCGGTCTCGGTGCGCGCCCGCTTGCCCACCCGCAGGGCCTGCTGCGCGAGCTCGTTGAGCAGCCGTCCCGCGGTCCCCATCTCCTGCGCGTCACGCAGGGCGACCCGCACCTGACCGAGGATCTGGCTCTCGCCGACCACCATCGACTCGAGGCCGCAGGCGACCGCGAACAGGTGCGCGACCGCACGGTCCTCGTAGTGCACGTAGAGATGGGGCGTCAGCACGTCGAGCCCGACCCCGGCGTGCCGGGCGAGCAGGTCGCTGGCGGCGGCGACGCCCGGGTGGAACTTGTCGACGTCGACGTAGACCTCCACCCGGTTGCAGGTGGACAGGACCAGCGACTCGGTGGCCTGCTCCGAGGCGACCAGGTCGGTCAGCAGCTTGCGCGCACCGTCGCGGTTCATCGACACCTGTTCCAGGACGTCGACGGGGGCGGTGCGGTGCGACAGACCCACCAGCAGGACGCTCATCGGCCGATCGCCTCCGCAAGGTCGCGCGCCAGCTCGCTGGCGACCCGACCGCCGGGAGCCAGCTTGCGCTGCTCGTGGAACGCCAGGATCTGCAGCTCGATGGACATGTCCACCTTGCGGACCTCGACTTGCGAGGGCACGGAGAGCACGATCGGCGCGAAGTTGAGGATGCTGCTGACACCGGCGGCGACCAGCCGGTCAGCGATGTCCTGGGCCACCGCTGCAGGGGTGGCGATGACCCCGATGGCCACGGCGTGCTGGCGGACCTGCTCCTCGAGGTCGGCCAACGGCGAGACCGTGGTCCCGGCGATCTCGGTCCCGACCAGGTCCGGGTCCGCATCGACCAGGGCACGGATGGCGAACCCGCGCGACGCGAAGCCGCCGTAGTTGGCCAGTGCGTGGCCCAGATGGCCGAGCCCGACGATGACGACCGGCCAGTCCTGCGTGAGGCCGAGCTCGCGGGAGATCTGGTAGACGAGGTAGTCGACGTCGTAGCCGACGCCGCGGGTGCCGTAGGAGCCGAGGTAGCTGAGGTCCTTGCGCAGCTTGGCCGAGTTGACGCCGGCCGCGGTAGCGAGCTCCTCGGACGAGACCGTCGTGACCCCGTCGTCCGCCAGCGTGCTCAGCGCGCGCAGATAGACCGGGAGCCGGGCAACCGTGGCATCGGGGATCCCGCGGCCGCGCGGCCCGCGCGAACGGTCGGACGTCGTCACAGAACTCCTGACCACACGGGGGACTGCAGTGGTTCCGGGTCAGCGTAGGCGCTTGTGAACGTACGCACAAAGTGAGCGATCTTGGTCCGCCGAGGGCCTCGTGGCCGCGGCGGGCCCGCTCAGGCCAGCGCCGCACGCAGCCGCTGCTCGGAGACCCGCCAGAAGTCGTGCGGGCGCCCGTCCACCAGGGTCACCGGGATCTGCTCCCAGTACCGCTCGTACAGCTGCGCGTCCTCGAGGATGCTGCGCTCCTCCCATGCGACACCGAGCTCCCGGGTCACCCTGGCCACGATCTCGCGGGCCTCGTCGCAGAGGTGGCAGCCCGGCTTGCCGATGAGCGTCACGCGGGGGTCGCTCACGGCGGGCGGACCGACGTCTGGCCGGGCCCCACGTCCCCGGCGCGCAGCCGGCCCTTGGCGACCTTCCCCGTCGCCGAGTGCGGCAGCCCGTCGACCACGACGACGACACTCGGCCGTTTGAACCTCGCTAGCCGGTGCGCGCAGTGGTCGAGCACGTCCTGGGGACTCAGCGAGCTGCCCCGGCGCGGGACGACGAAGGCCTTGACCGCCTCGCCGGTCTCGGGGTCGGGCACGGCGATGACCGCCGACTCGGCGATGTCCGGGTGCTCGGCGAGCACGTCCTCGATCTCGCGCGGGTAGACGTTGAACCCGCTGACCAGGACCAGCTCCTTGCGCCGGTCGACCAGGAACAGGTCTCCGTCGTCGTCGGCGTAGGCGACGTCCCCGGTGGCATACCAGCCCGTCTCGTCCGGACCGTCGGCTCCGTCGGGCCAGTAGCCGGAGAACAGGTTCGCGCCGCGCACCACGATCTCGCCCGGGTCGCCGTCCGCCACGTCGTCGCCGTCCTCGTCGACCAGGCGGACCTGGACCCCGGGCACCGGCCGACCGACGGAGCCGGGCTTCACCGAGGCCGAGGCCATGGTCGTCGTCACCACGGGTGCGGTCTCGGTCAGCCCGTACCCCTCGTGGACCACGAGGCCGGTGGCCGAGCGGATCGCGTCCGAGACGGTGACGGGCAGCGGTGCGGCCCCGGACGCCAGCACCCGCACGCCGCGCAGCTGCTCCGCGAGAGCCGGGCGCCGGGACCACGCGACGTACATCGGTGGCGCGCCCGGGATGTTCGTCACGTGCTCGGCACTGACCAGTGCGCTGGTCGCCTCGACGTCGAACCGGTCGACGAGCACCGCGGTCGCGCCGGCCTCGGTCACCTGGCCGAGCACGCCGAGCCCGTAGACGTGGAAGAGCGGCAGCACGACCAGCACCACGTCGTCCGGCGCAACGGGTGCCGGCTCGAGCAGCCCGCACTGACGGATGTTGGCGATCAAGGCCCGGTGCGAGAGCATCGCGCCCTTCGGTCGCCCGGACGTGCCGGAGGTGAACAGCAGGAGGGCGGTGTCCTCGCCGCCCGTGACGCCGGTTCCCGGTCCCGCGGCCGCGCGGCCGGCGGACACCAGGGAGTCCAGCCCTGCCGGGTCGACAACGGCACGGTGGGTCCCGACGACGGCCTCCTCAACCACGTGCTGCGTCGAGTCGTCGCAGAAGACGGCGTGCGCCTGCGAGTCACTCAGCAGCTGGGCCACTTCGTGGCTGGTGAGCCCGGTGTTGACCGGCACGACGACCAGGCCGGCGCGAAGCGCCCCGAAGTACGCCGTGACGAATGCGCCGGAGTTGGCCAGCGCCAGCGCCACCCGGTGACCGGGGTGCAGGCCAAGGCCGCCCCGGATCCCGGCCGCCGCCGCGTCGACCGCTGCGTCCAGCTCCGCCCACGTCGGGGCGGCGCGCGCTCCGGACGCGTCGTGGTCGACCAGCGCGACCGTGTCCGGTCGCCGCGTCGCGGCGGCCCGCAGCAGGTCGGCCAGGTTGGCTCCCGACCCTCCGGGGTCGGCGCTCCCGACGGTCCCCGACGCAACCACCCGGTGAGTCTTCCACAGGCAAAGGGCGGCCGATGACTAGCCCATATGGGTGGTGCCCGGCTCAAGAGATCCCTGGCGAGGTCGAGAACGCAAGTAGAACAAAGGAGGGCAACCATGGATCTCGTACGTCGGGCCACCGGCTGGCTTGTCGGGGTCACCATGGTGGCCGGGTCGCTGATCGGGCTGACCAGCACTCCCGCCATGGCCAGCGAGGCGGGCAGCGTGATCGCTGCCGTCAACGCGGCCCGGGCGGCGCACGGGCTCGCCCCCGTCAGCTACAGCTCGGAGCTCTCCTCTGTCGCTCAATCCTGGTCCCAGCACATGGCCTCCACCAGCTTGCTGCAGCACAACCCGAACCTCACGACCGACATCAGCAACTGGCAGTGGCTCGGCGAGAACGTCG
>JAVEDG010000192.1 GCA_030841245.1 Actinomycetota bacterium | reverse complement strand
CGTTGCCCCACCGGGCGGTGAGTCCTTCGACCGCGTCGGGTCGCGCGTACGCCGGGCCAGGGACCAGCTCCTCGTGCGCTATCCCCGAGAAGCCGTGCTGGTCGTCAGTCACGTCAGCCCGATCAAGGTGCTGGTCAGCGACGCGCTGCAGGCGCCGCCGGCCGCGATGTACCGCATGGAGCTCTCGCCAGCCTCGGTCAGCGAGATCCAGTGGTACGCCGGGGGGCCAGCCTCGCTGCGCTCCTTCAACGAGGTTCCGCGCGGCTGACCTGTGTCCTCGGCCGAGGGCACGGGAAGCTTGCGTGCGTCGCGGAGCCGCAGGCCGGCGCTCGTTGACCTAACAGGTCCAGACACCGCAGGCTGGCCCCGTGCGTGGACCGGTCAGGTTGGCAGTCATGACCACAGAGGGGCACAGCCGATGAGCGACTCGACCTGGTACACGTCCGAGGACGTCCGGCTGGCTGACTACCTCGAGATCGTGACTGCCCAGACCGACCTCGCCGATTACCCCCTCGCGGAGACGGTCGAGCATGAGGTGCTCGTCTACGACGGCGAGCGGCTGGCCCGAGCGGCGGTTACGGCGAGCGGCCGGCGCGAGGTCCAGGGTGAGCTGGCCCGGGCGCTGAAGGACGGCCCGGGCCTGGTGGTGTTCAAGCGCGCCTTCACCGACACGACCGTGGTCGACCGGGCGACCGACGCGTTCGTGACGATGATCGAGGGTCAGCGGGCAACTGGTGCCGTTGGTGTAGACCACTTCGCCAAGCCGGGGGCCAACGACCGGGTGTGGAATGCGTTGGAGAAGCTCGCGGTGGACGCCCCGGAGGTGTTCGTCGACTACTACGGCAACGACGTGATCGCCCTGGTCAGCGAGGCGTGGCTCGGACCGGCGTACCAGATCACGTCGCAGGTCAACGTGGTGAACCCTGGCGGTGAGGCGCAGAGCCCGCACCGCGACTACCACCTCGGCTTCCAGACCGACGAGTCGGCGATGGACTACCCGCGACACGTGCATCGTCTCTCGCCGGTCCTGACTCTGCAGGGCGCGGTCGCGCACACCGACATGCCGGTGGTGAGCGGGCCGACGATGTATCTGCCGCACTCGCAGAAGTACGAGCCGGGCTACCTCGCCTGGCGGCGTCCGGAGTTCATCGACCACTTCGACGAGCACCACGTGCAGCTGCCGCTGGACAAGGGCGACGCCGCGTTCTTCAACCCGGCGCTGTTCCACGGGGCGGGCACGAACCGCTCGTCGGACATCCGCCGCATGGCGAACCTGCTGCAGGTCTCGTCGGCATTCGGTCGCGCGATGGAGTCGGTCGACCGGGAACGCATGTGCAACGCGATCTTCCCCGCGCTGCTCGCGGTGCGGGCTGACAGATCAGACGGCCGGTCGCTCGCCAACGCTGTGGCTGCCTGCGCCGAGGGCTACTCGTTCCCGACAAACCTCGACAGGGACCAGCCGGTGGGCGGGCTCGCGCCCGAGACCCAGTCCCAGCTGCTCGCCCGCGCCGTGGCGGAAGGATGGGACGCGGCGGCGTTGCAAAAGGAGCTCGCCTCCTACGCGGAGCGCCGCCGCACGTCGTAAGGGCCGGTCAGGAGACGAAGAGCGCGGTCGTGGCCGCCAGCAGCAGGACCGGGACACCGAGCAGGCCGAGCTTCGCGAACTCCCAGGCCGACACATGCACGCCACGAGCCCGGCAGCGCTCACGCCACAGCAACGTCGCGAGTGAGCCCCACAGCAGCACGAGCGGGCCGACGTTGGTGCCGATGAGCAGTGCCAGCAACCGGTCGACCCCGCCGGTGGCCGCGTGCGGCTCGACGACGAGGTAGGCGGGCAGGTTGTTCAGCAGGTTGCTGCCGGCTGCTCCGACCCCGGCCACCCGCAGCAGGTCCGGCAACGCACCGCCGTCGCCCGTGACGGCCTCGACGACCCGGTTGCCACCATGGCGCAGCACCGTCTCCACGACCAGCGCGAGGCTGAGCACGAAGAGCGTCAGCCGCCACGGCACCAGGCCGGGTCGAAGGGCCGCGCGCCGTCGTACCGCGAATGTGAGCACCAGCACCGCCGCACAGATCGTGACGACCACCGTCGGGTCACCGCCGAGGAGGATCCCCGGCACCAGCGCGATACAGGCGAGTGTGGTGACCGCGAACAGCCCCCGATCGGGGACGCCGGGGTGCTGCGGCACGCGGTACGCCCCACGCAGCTCCTTGCGGTAGCGCAGCGCCAACAGCCCCACCGTGAGCAGCACCGAGACGGCTGTCGGCAACCACATGGCGACGAGGAACTCGTGCGGGGTGAGGTGCAGCCGCCGCAGGGCCAGCATGTTGGTCAGATTCGACACCGGCAGCAGCAGGCTTGCCGTGTTGGCCAACCACACGGTCAGCACGGCGAACGGCAGGGGTGATATCTCGAGCTGTGCGGCCAACGAGAGTACGACGGGCGTGAGCAGCACGGCGGTCGTGTCCAGCCCGAGGAGCACGGTCGTCACGGTCGCAAGCACGGCGACCGCGAGGAACAGCAGCATGGGGCGGCCGCGGCCGAGATGCGCCGCCTCGCGAGCCGCCACGTCGAACACCATCGCCACCTCGGCGAGCTCGGCGAGGACGGTGATCGCGACGAGGAACAGCAGGATCGGTGCCATCCGCTGGGTCACAGCGACCGTCGCCGACCAGGGCAGCAGCCGCGACGCGACGGCGGCGACGGCGGCGAGCGACGTCCACCGCCACATGCCCCCCGCTCCTCTCGCCGCGTCCCCGCGCACCCTACGTGGACCGCTTCGCACGGACGTGCCTGGTCCTCCGCACCGCAGTCCGCTGGTCGACGGCGTCGCACGTAGGCTGCCCGAGTGACTCGTCGACGCCTGTCGCTGCGGTCGGCCCGGGACGCCCAGGGCGCCGACGGTCAGTTGCTGCGGGCCGGCTTCGCGAGGATCCGGACTGAGCTGCAGCTGCCGGAGACCTTCCCCGCCCCGGTCCTCGCGGACGCGGCCCAGGCGGTCGACGGTGGGGGGCCCGGTGCCGGCCACCGGGCGGCGACGGCCAGGGTCGACCTCACCGAGCTGGACTTCCTCACCATCGACCCGCCCGGCTCGATGGATCTCGACCAGGCGATGCACCTCGAACGGCGTGGCCACGGCTTCCGGGTGCGCTACGCGATCGCCGATGTCGCGCCGTTCGTCGCCCCGGGCGGGGTGCTGGACTCCGAGACCCACCATCGCGGGCAGACCCTCTACAGCCCCGACGAGCGGACCCCGTTGCACCCTCCGCTGATCTCCGAAGGGGCCGCGTCGCTGCTACCG
>JAVEDG010000020.1 GCA_030841245.1 Actinomycetota bacterium | reverse complement strand
CACCATCAAGCGTGCGCCGGTGGAGTTCCTCGAGATCGAGCTGGCGCTGCTGGAGGAGATGGGGCTGAGCTACGACCGGACAGAGGAGTACCTGGCGGAGAACGGCCACACCCGGCTCGTCGACATCACCACCCGGCCGTCGACCATGCACGCGCCGATCGACAAGATCCACCCGATGCCGTTCCCGGGGCTCAACATCGACAACGTGCCGTTCTTCGCGGTCATCGCCGCGGTGGCCTCGGGGCGGACGCTGATCCACGACTGGGTCTACGAGAACCGCGCGATCTACCTCACCGAACTCAACCGGCTCGGCGGCCAGGTCACCCTGCTCGACCCGCACCGCATCTGGGTGGACGGCCCGACGCACTGGTCGGCCGCCGAGGTCATGTGCCCCCCTGCGCTGCGGCCGGCCGTCGTGCTCCTGCTCGCGATGCTCGCCGCGAAGGGCACCTCGGTGCTGCGCCAGGTCTATGTCATCGACCGTGGCTACGAGGACCTGGCCGCCCGGCTGTCGTCGCTGGGCGCGCGCATCGAGCCCTTCCGCGACGTCTGAGCGTCTCGCCGCTGGCTGTTCCCGGTGAAGGATCACCCTCGCTCCAGGACTGGGATCCTTCACGATCACGGGGTGAGGTGGACGGTGGTGCGGTCGGCGGCGCTGCGCTGGGCGGCGTCGAGGACCTCGAGGACTGCGACGGCGCCCCAGGGGTCGACCGGCGGCGGCGCACCGTCGCGGACCATCGCCACGACGCCGGCGTAGAAGGCCGACCAGTCGCCGGGTTCACGCCGTACGGCGGTGCGCTCGTCGCCTCGCACCAGCCACCCACGATGCGCCTCGTCCGGGTCGGCCCACTGGGTGTCGAAGGCCGACGGCTCGCCGGGCACGGCGGCCACGAGGTACGCGCCGGACTGGCCGAGGATCCGCAGCCGCGGGCCCACCGCACCGGCCAGCGAAGTGGAGCTGAGGTGGCTGTGGGCACCCGACTCGTGCTCGAGGGCCAGGAAGGTGACGTCGTGGCCGGCGGTCGTCACGGCGGCGAGCTCGGCGTACACGGCGACGACGGGGCCCATGGCCAGCATCGCCGCGTCGACCAGGTGGGACTGCAGGTCGAGGAGCAGGCCGCCGCCCTGCTCGGTCGGGAGGTCCTCGCGCCAGCGGTGCTTGGGCTCGGGCCGCCAGCGCTCGTAGCGCGCCTCGTAGCGCAGCACCCGGCCGAGCTCGGCGTCGGCGAGCAGTCGTCGGGCAGTGAGGTTCTCGGGGTCCCAGCGCCGGTTCTGGAACACGGTGAGAGGTACGGCGTGCTGGTCGGCGAGCGCGACGACCTCGCGGGCGTCCGCGCCGGTGACGGCGAGCGGCTTGTCCACCACCACGGCCTTGCCGATCGCGATCGCCGACCGGGCCTGCGGCACGTGCGCCGCACTCGGCGAGGCCAGCACGACCAGGTCGAACTCGTCGGCCTTGTCCCAGAGCTCGTCCGGCTGCGCCACCATCGTGACGCCGGAGTTCTCGGCCTGCGCTGCGCCAGACCGGTCGGCGTCGGAGGTGACGACGTGGCTGACCCGGATGCCGGCGGTCGCGCGCAGCAACGGCCCGTGGAACTCCCGCCCGGCCATCCCGTAGCCGAGCAGCGCGGCGCGTACGTCGCCGTGGGGCTCCGACGGCGTGGCTGTGTCGGGCGTGGGGTCCGGGGTCACGATCGGTCCAATGTCGTCGCAGGGTCAACGGTCGCCACCGGGGCAGCGGTCGCGGAGCTGGCTGTCGTCATGACGCGCCAGCGTAGGCTGGTGCCTGTGTCCAGGCTGAGCTACGTCCACGCCGGGCTGGTGCCCTACGAGGACGCCTGGCAGGAGCAGCGACGGGTGCACGCCGCCCGAGTCGCCGGCGAGATCGGCGACACCGTGCTGCTGCTCGAGCACCCGCCGGTCTTCACGGCGGGCAAGCGCACTCTCGACATCGAGCGGCCGACCGACGGCACCCCGGTCATCGACGTGGACCGTGGCGGCAAGATCACCTGGCACGGGCCGGGCCAGCTGGTCGGCTACCCGATCGTCGGGCTGGGCGAGCCGGTCGACGTCGTCGGTCACGTGCGGCGCATCGAGGAGGCGCTGATCCTGGTCTGCGCCGACCTCGGGCTCGAGGCCGGTCAGGTCGAGGGCCGCTCCGGCGTCTGGGTGAGCGACGCGCGCGGCGAGCGCAAGGTCGCGGCGATCGGCATCCGGGTCTCGCAATCTGTGACGATGCACGGCTTCGCGCTCAACTGCGACTGCGACCTGACGTGGTTCGACCGGATCGTGCCGTGCGGGATCGCCGATGCGACCGTCACGTCGCTGTCGGCGGAAACCGGCCGCGACATCACGGTCGCCGAGGCCACGCCGTACGTCGAGAAGCGGCTCTCCGAGGTCCTGCTCCCCCGCTGACCTGCTCGTCCGACCAACTCCTCCCCGTTCCGTGATCGTGAAGGATCACCGTCCATCTAGGACTGGAATGCTTCACGATCACGTTCAGCGGGCGACGCGTGTGGCGTTGTTCACGTTCTCTCGGCGGTCCGGCCGAGGACGTTATGGGTGCGTAGTACCGGGCAGGGCTGACTCTCACGCCACTTCTTGGAGGACTCTCATGGCCCGCAACACCCTTGCCCGTTCCATGCACGACGTCGGGCTCGCCGCCTGGTTCGGCGGCTCGCTGATGGGGGCGGTGGGACTCAACGCCGCCTCGGGTGCGGTGCAGGACCCGCGCCAGCGCGCCCAGGTCGCCACCGAAGGCTGGGGTCGCTGGGCTCCGGTCAACGCGGCCGCGATCGGTGCCCATCTGGTGGGCGGGCTCGGCATCCTGCTCGCCAACCGCGGCCGGCTGCGGCACCAGAAGGGCGTCGCCGCGATGACGGTGTCCAAGACGGCGCTGACCGGCCTGGCGATCGCCGCCACCGCGCTCAGTGGCGCCGAGGGCGCGAAGGTCGCCCT
>JAVEDG010000159.1 GCA_030841245.1 Actinomycetota bacterium | reverse complement strand
ACGACGGCGGCGGCGACCAGTGCGGGCGCCTGTGTAGGAGTGCCCAGCAGGTCGGCCAGCGCGGTGAGCCGGGCCGACACGGCAGGGTCGGGTCGCGGCCGGCCGAGCTCTTCGGGCGCCGACAGCTCGCCCGCAGCCAAGGTGTGCAACCGGGCGAGCACCTGCAGCGGCGCCTGCTGCCAGGCGCTGCGCTGCTGCCCGAGCTCGGCCGCGACGCGCAGCGCACCCCGCAGGAGCGGCTCCTCGCCGGCCGGGAACCGGCCGCCGGCGGTCACGGTACGGCGGACCTCGTCCAGCGACACGTCGGACCCCTCCAGCGCGGCCGATGCCCGAGCTGCTCGCAGGGCCGACTCCGCGGCGACGCGCTCGCCGGCTCGGCGCATCGCCCGGTGCCCGCGCAGGATGTCGACCGCGTCGCGCGCCTCCAGCACGGCCTCTGCGACACCGGGCAGCAAGGCGACCTGCTGCAAGAGGTCTCCGCCTCCTGACGCCGGGTCGGAGAACGGAGCGGGTCCGGCAGGCACGGCTGCGCAGCGTACGGCGCACCCCGTCGAGGGGCGTGAAACGGTCCCGCGGCCTGGGCCAGATCAGCACCCAACTTGCGCCGCTCGCGGATGCGTCACAGACGGGCGGATCCTCTGACATCGACACTGTTGTCCGGGCAAAGAGTGAGATACGTTGGGTGAAACGGCGCTCGGACGCCGAGTGGCGGCGCCCGGCCGGTCCCTTGAAGGGAGTCGGACAAGTGGCACGAACCGAATCCACAGACGTCACCGCCGATCGGGGAACCCGCCCTGGAGTCTCCGACCGACCCGTCGTCACCCACACTCCCGCAGTTGCGGACCCAGGGCCGCTGGGTCTCGCGGCCTTCGCCATGACCACGTTCGTGCTGAGTGTGTTCAACGCCCACATCATCGGCAACGCAGCGCTGGAGATCGTCGTGCTCCCGCTCGCGCTGTTCTACGGCGGGCTCGGCCAGTTCCTCGCCGGCATGTGGGAGTTCCGCACCGGCAACACCTTCGGGGCTCTCGCGTTCACGTCGTACGGCGCGTTCTGGCTGTCGTTCGCGGCCTACGTGAAGTTCATCGCCCCGGACCTGCCCGCAGCATCGGCTCATGAAGCAACGGGTCTCTACCTGCTGGGCTGGACGATCTTCACGGCGTACATGACGATCGCGGCCATGAGGGTGAGCGGCGCGGTCCTCGCCGTCTTCGTGACCCTGACGCTCACGTTCCTGATCCTCACCATCGGTGAGCTCGCCGAGTCGACCGGGTGGACCAAGTTCGGTGGCTGGGTCGGGATCGTGACCGCGATCTGCGCGTGGTATGCCTCGTTCGCAGGGGTCACCAACTCCACGTGGAAGCGCACCCTGGTGCCCACGTGGCCGCGTACGTAGGTTCTAGCGCAGGAACCGCTGGCGCCCAGCGCCGCAGACGGAGGAGGAGAGCATGAGCGAGCCAGGATCCGGAGCGGCGTCGGGCGACACCGGCCTGTCCAACCTGTTGCACGAGGAGCGGCGCTTCCCGCCGTCCGAGGAGTTCGCCGCCGACGCGAACGCGAAGGCGGACCTCTACGACGCGGCGGCGAAGGACCGGCTCGCCTTCTGGGAGGAGCAGGCCCGCGCGCTGGACTGGGACCAGGAGTGGTCCCAGGTCCTCGACTGGCAGACGCCGTTCGCCAAGTGGTTCGTCGGCGGCAAGCTCAACGTGGCGGTCAACTGCGTCGACCGCCACGTCGCCGCCGGCAACGGCGACCGGGTCGCCTTCCACTGGCAGGGCGACCCGGCCGGGGACAAGCGCACGATCACCTACGCCGACCTCAAGGACCTGGTCTGCCGCACGGCCAACGCACTCACCGAGCTCGGGGTCAAGGCAGGCGACCCGGTTGCGGTCTACATGCCGATGATCCCCGAGACGATCGCGACGCTGCTGGCGTGTGCCCGGATCGGGGCGCCGCACACCGTCGTGTTCGCCGGCTTCTCGGCCGACGCGCTGTCCGGCCGCATCCTGGACGCCGACGCCCGCGTCGTCGTGACTGCCGACGGGCAGTTCCGCCGCGGTGAGCCGGCGGCGCTCAAGCCCAATGTCGACGAGGCCGTCGCCAAGTGCCCGGACGTGCGTCACGTTCTCGTCGTACGCCGCACTGGTGCGGACGTGACGTGGAACGACCACGACGTGTGGTGGCACGACATCGTCGACCGGCAGTCGACCGAGCACGAGGCGCAGGCCTTCGACGCCGAGCACCCGCTGTTCATCCTCTACACGTCAGGGACCACCGCGAAGCCGAAGGGCATCCTGCACACCACCGGCGGCTACCTCACCCAGGTCGCCTACACGCACCGGAACGTGTTCGACCTCAAGCCGGAGAGCGACGTCTACTGGTGCGCGGCTGACGTCGGCTGGGTCACCGGCCACAGCTACATCGTCTACGGACCGCTGGCCAACGGCGCGACGTCGGTGCTGTACGAGGGCGTGCCGCACCCGGGCGACAAGGACCGGTGGTGGAAGCTCGTCGCCGAGCACAAGGTGTCGATCCTCTACACCGCACCGACGACGATCCGCACGTACATGAAGTGGGGGCCCGAACCGCTGCAGGCCCACGACCTGTCGTCATTGCGACTGCTCGGCTCGGTCGGCGAGCCGATCAACCCGGAAGCGTGGATGTGGTACCGCGAGCATGTCGGCGGCAACCACTGCCCCGTCGTCGACACGTGGTGGCAGACCGAGACGGGCGCCATCATGATCAGCCCGCTGCCCGGCGTTACCGCCACCAAGCCCGGCTCCGCCATGACCCCGCTGCCCGGCATCAGCGCGGACGTCGTCGACGACTCGGCCAAGCCGGTCCCCAATGGCGGCGGCGGTTTCCTCGTGCTGACCGAGCCCTGGCCCTCGATGCTGCGCGGCATCTGGGGTGACGACCAGCGCTACAAGGACACCTACTGGTCACGGTTCGAGGGTCTCTACTTCGCGGGAGACGGCGCCAAGAAGGACGAGGACGGCGATCTCTGGCTGCTCGGCCGGGTCGACGACGTGATGAACGTGTCAGGCCACCGCATCTCGACCACCGAGGTCGAGTCGGCGCTGGTGTCGCACCCGAAGGTCGCCGAGGCGGCAGTCGTCGGCGCCAGCGACCCCATGACCGGTCAGGGCATCGTGGCGTTCGTCATCCTGCGCGGCGGGGCGGAGGACGCGGGCGACTCGACCGCCAAGGAGCTGCGCGACCACGTGGCCAAGGAGATCGGGCCGATCGCCAAGCCGCGCCAGATCCTCGTCGTGGCAGAGCTGCCCAAGACGCGGTCCGGCAAGATCATGCGCCGGCTGCTGCGTGACGTGGCCGAGCACCGTGACATGGGCGATGTGACGACGTTGACCGACCCGACGGTGATGAACCTCATCGGCGAGGGCCTGGAGAAGGGCGGCGGGAAGGACGAGGCCTAGCCTCTGACCCTCCACCGAGTGGCGAGTTCTGGCCGTCCAG
>JAVEDG010000114.1 GCA_030841245.1 Actinomycetota bacterium | reverse complement strand
GTGGACGTGGCGGTAGGCCACCTGGATCGCGGACTCCCCGTCGTAAGGCTTGACGCCGGTGAGCATCTCGTAGAGCAGGATGCCGGCGGCGTAGACGTCGGACCGCTGGTCGGCCACCCCGCGCTCGACCTGCTCGGGGGACAGGTAGGCCACCGTCCCCATCAGAATGCCGCTGGTGGCGGTGTGGCTGGTCGAGCTGGACACGGCCCTGGCCAGCCCGAAGTCGGCGACCTTGACCCGGCCGTCGTCGGCGAGCAGGACGTTCTCGGGCTTGACGTCGCGGTGCACGATGCCCGCATGGTGGGCCGCGCCGAGCGCAGCGAGCACCGGCTCCAGCACCTCGAGCGCCTGGCGCGGGGAGAGCCTGCCGTGCTCGCGCATCAGGTCGCGCAGGGTCCGGCCGGCGACGTACTCCATGGCGAGGAACACGTGCCCGCCGTCCGCGCCCTGGTCGAACACCGCCACGACGTTGGGGTGGGACAGCCGGGCCGCCGCCTTGGCCTCGCGGATGAACCGCGACACGAACTGCTCGTCCTCGGCGAGCCCCGGGTGCATCACCTTCAGCGCGATGGTGCGGTCCAGCCGCTCGTCGACCGCCTCGTATACGGTGGCCATGCCGCCGCGCGCCAGGCGGGACTCGACGCGGTAACGACCGTCGAGCACCTGCCCGACGAGTGGGTCGCGTACGGTCGTGTCCACGGCGCGAGTCTACGGTGGCCCGGAGGCCGGCTCAGGGAGCGCCACGTGGTAGGGCACCCCTGAACGTGACGCCCGTCACTGTCTCGGCGCCCGCCGCCCGTGGCCCGGTCGCCGATCCGTCGCCGGCTACGAGAACCTCGCCTTGAGAGCGAGCACGTTCGCGACGTAGTGCTTCGTGTCGGCGAACATGCCGTGCGCCCGCACCGAGGCCAGCCCCTGGTAGTAGCCGGCGATCGCGTTGCGCTCACCCGCCGCCTGGTCGAGCACGCGCAGCAGCACCACCCCGGCGGTCACGTTGTCGTGCGGGTTCAGCAGGTTCAGCCGCCTCCCGACGACGCTGGAGATCCAGTCCCCGGTGGAGGGGATCACCTGCATCGCGCCGATCGCGTTGGCCACCGAGACGTGGCGCATGCTCCAGCCGGCCTCCTGCCAGCTCACCGCGAGCGCGAGCGCCGGGTCGACGTGGTTGGCCCGGGCCACCCGCACGATCAGGTCGTGCATCTGTGCCTGTGAGGGCAGCCGCCGGTGCGCGAGGATCGCCCGGTTGTGCGCCGCCGTGCGGACCACGGACGACGAGTAGGTGCGGCCGGCGAACGTGTTGTCCCGCTTGGCCGCGCGGTGCACCCGGAGCGGGACGAGCAGGGTGTCGCCGAGGCGCACCACCAGCGAGGAGGGGATGTGGTTGGCGCGCACGATGACGCTCGGCGAGACGCCGTAGTGCTTGGCGATGCCGTAGAGCGTGTCGCCTGACACGACGAGGTGGTGGCGGCGCACGGTCGTCCAGTGCCCGCCGGACGCGTGTGCGGTGCGATGACGCGGGATCCGCAGCGACTCCCCGGCGTAGATCAGGTTGCCGTTGCCCGGCAGGTGGTTGACCTGGATCAGCTTGGCGACGGTCGTGTGATAGCGCTGCGCGATCTGGCTGAGCGTGTCCCCGCGCCGGATCGTGTAGTGGTGGAAGCCAGGCGACCCGGCCGTGACGAGGGCGCCGAGCAGCAGGGGTACGCCGAGCAGCTTGACCAGTCGCGGCACACGGCGGCGCCGGCGGCCGGCGTGGCGGGCACCGTCGGTGAGCTGGCCCGACCCCGCCTGGTGCGGCCTCGCTTGCGGCAGCGGCGGCCGGGTCGGGCGCGCGCGTCGGTCTGGGCGCTGGGTGTCGAGCGTCATGGCCGGGGTCCTCGCGGGTCGACGTCGGCGGACTCCGTGATACTTCCGTGACTTGTGTGACTTGTGTGACTGGTGGGACAGGTGTTACCTGATCGTGGTACTACAGCGGTGTAATTTGAATGGTGAGTCAGCGCGCTCTAGGGTCGTGCTCCATGGGCTCGCCGTCGTCGCCGGGAGCCGGCCGGGCGGCCGGGCCAGGAGACGGCACGGCAGCCGCGGGCGAGCCGAGGGGGCGGCCGAGCCCGGATTCATCGGGCGGTCGAGCCGCGGGCGAGCCGACGGGCCGGCCGAGCCCGGACTCGTCGGGCGGTCGACCCGACCACGTCGTGGTCGTCGGGGCGGGGCTGGCCGGTCTGCAGACCGTGCTCGCGCTGCGCGCGGCGGGGTACGCCGAGAACCTGACCCTGGTCGGCGCCGAAGCGCGCCCGCCGTACGACCGGCCACCCCTGTCCAAGGCGGTGCTCGTCGGCGCCGAGCCGGACTCGACGCTCGAGGCGGACTGGACCGGGCTCGACGTGAACACCCACTGGGGGCGCCGTGCGACCGGGCTGCGGCCCGGCGTGCTCGAGACCGACCAGGGAGACCTGCACTGGGACCGGCTCGTCCTCGCCACCGGGGGAGAGCCGCTGCGGCTGCCGGGCGCGGACCACGCCCTGGTGCTGCGCACCCACGAGGACTGCATGGCGCTGCGCGAGCGCCTGCGCCCCGGCGCCCGCCTGGTGGTTGTGGGAGCCGGCTGGATCGGTGCTGAGGTGGCCACGGCCGCGGTCGCGGCCGGAGCCACGGTCACCGTGGTCGAGGCACTGGCCCAGCCGCTGGCGGCGGTGCTACCGGCGGAGATCGGGACGCGGATGCTGCCGTGGTGGGACGGGGTGGACCTGCGCCTGGGCGCGCGCGTGGACCGGGTCGAGGTCGACGCGGTGCACCTGGTCGGTGGCGAGGTGGTGGCGGCCGACGTCGTTCTGGTCGGTGTGGGGACCCGGCCCGCGACCGGGTGGCTGGCAGGGCTCACCCGCACCGCCCGCGGCGCCGTGGAGGTCGACCCGGGCCTGCGGGTGCCGGGGCGCCCCGGTGTGTTCGCCGTCGGCGACTGCGCGGCGTGGGAGTCGGCGCGGTACGGCACCCGGATGCACGTCGAGCACTGGGACAACGCGTTGCACGCACCGGGCGTCGTCGCGACCAACGTCCTGGGCGGCGACGCGGTGTGGGACCCGGTGCCCTACTTCTGGTCCGAGCAGTGGGGCCGGATGGTGCAGTACGCCGGGCACCACGTGGGTGCCCAGGGCATGGTGTGGCGCGAGGACGGCGACCGCTGGGCGGTGTTCTGGCTCACCGGCGACCGGCTCGTCGCAGCACTCACCGTCGACCGGCCGCGCGACCTGGTGCAGGCCCGCAAGCTGATGGTGTCCGGCGGCCGGGTCGACGCGGCCCGGCTGGCGGACCCCACGGTCGCGGTCAAGGCGACGGCCGTCGCCGACGGGGATGCCGTCGCTGCCGGCTGAGGTCGACGGGCTGGCCGCTTCAGTCCGCCATCGTCGCCTGCATCGGTCACGGCCGGCCCGGCTCCGGTCCGTGAAGTGGCGTTCGGTCAGTGGCGAGGCGAGCGGGCGGCTGGCATGGCAGGCTTGTCCGGTGACCGACGTACAGACACTCGTGACCGCCTGGCTGGCGCTGCCCGACGTGGCCGACCGGCTCGGCATCTCGCCGTCGCGGGCCCGCCAGCTGATCTCCGACCGCCAGGTGCTCGCCGTGCGCCGTGGCGAGAACTCCGCGCTGATGGTGCCGGAGGCGTTCGTCCAGGACGGCAAGGTGCTCAAGGGCCTGCCCGGGACGCTGACCCTGCTGGCCGACGCGCGCTACACCGAGGAGGAGGCGCTGCGCTGGCTGTTCACGCCCGACGACTCGCTGCCCGGCAGCCCGGTCGAGGCGCTGGCGGCCAACCGCGGCACCGAGGTCAAGCGGCGGGCCCAGGCTCTGGGCTTCTAGGCATGTCGGCCCGGCCGGCGAGGCGCTAGGGGTGCGCCACCTCGCGTACGTCGCGATGCTGGCCTGCTGCCTTCTCGGCACATTGCCGCTCGAGCTGTGGCTCGGGGTCCGGGTCTACCGGCAGTGGCGGCGGCTGCTGCTGACCCTGGTGCCGGTGGTCGTGGTGTTCGTGGCGTGGGACCTGTACGCGGTGTCGGCGGCCCAGTGGTCCTTCGACCCGGCGCAGACGCTGCCGGCGCGGTTGCCGGGAGACCTGCCGGTCGAGGAGCTGCTCTTCTTCGTCGTGGTGCCGGTCTGCTCGCTGCTGGGGTTCGAGGCGGTCCGGCGGGTGCACCGGCTGCGCGGCCGGCCGGTGCGGGACGAGCCGTGAGCGGGGGACGAGCCGTGAACCTGCGCCGCTTCGTGACTTCGGGTGGGTCGCGGTGAGCTACACCGCGCTGTCGGTCGGCGGCGTGCTGGTTGCGGTCGGACTCGATCGGTGGGTGCTGAGGAGCCGGGTGCTGGGCCGGTCGGACTTCTGGACGGCGTACGCGATCGTGCTGTTCTTCCAGCTGCTGACCAACGGCTGGCTGACTGGGCGCGACATCGTCACCTACTCGACCTCGGCGATCCTCGGCTGGCGGGTCGTGTACGCGCCCGTCGAGGACCTGCTCTTCGGCTTCTCGCTCGTCGTGCAGACACTCGCCTGGTGGGTCTGGTGGGGGCGGCGGCTCAGGCCGGCGGCCGTGGCGCCGGCGGGTGCGCCCGGCGGGCACGGCGAGCCCGGAGCACAGCCGGGAGGGCGACCCGGGCCCGCGTCGTGAGCGGCACCGCCACCCGCCGGTCGAGGACCCGGAAGCCGGACCGCTCGACGGCCTCGAGGATGCCTGCGTACAGGGTCAGCGCGGTGCGCAGGCAGTGGCGGCTGCTCGGGTGAACCAGGTCGATGCCGGGCTCGGCCCGGCAGTAGAGGTCGCGAGCGCGGGCGATCTCGTGCTGGAGCAGGTCACGGACGGAGTCGTCGACCGCGCCGGTGCGGCGGCCGTGCTCGAGGTCGGCTCGGCTGACGCCGAACTTGTCGAGGTCCTCCTGCGGCAGGTAGATCCGGCCCCGGTCCAGGTCCTCGCCGACGTCGCGGATGAAGTTGGACAGCTGGAAGGCCCGGCCGAGGGCTTGCGCACTGGAGCGCACGTCCGGGTCGGCGAGGTCGGCCGGCTCGAGGATCGGCAGCATCTGCAGGCCGATGACGGCGGCGGAGCCGTGCATGTAGCTCTCGAGGTCTGCGTAGGTCGCGTACTCGGTGACGTGCAGGTCCATGCGCATCGTGGTCAGGAACGCCGCGAAGTGCTCGGTCGGGATGTCCCAGGTGCGTGCTGTGTGGATCGCTGCGCGGACGACCGGGTGGGTGCCCGGTGTGGGGCCGTCGGCCAGGTCGGCGAGGAACCGGTCGGCGAACCGGTCGAGGCCCGGCCCGTCCGGCCCGGCCGGGTCGTCGACGAGCTCGTCGGCGTACCGCGCGAAGGCGTAGAGGGCGTGGACGTAGGGCCGCTTGGCCGGGGGCAGCAGCATGGTGGCCAGGTAGTAGGTCCGGCCGTGGAGCGCGTTGAGCAGCCGGGCCTCCTCGTACGCCGTACGCAGCACCGGGTCGGTGATGCCGGCGGCGTCCAGCTCGCGCCCGCGGCCACCGCGGGTCACCGTGTCGGTGACCCGCGCCACGTCCAGCCCGCGCCCGCTCATGACCCCACCCTCGCAGCACGGTCACTGGTCAGCCTCGGAGCCGGTGCCGCGACAGGATTATCTGCCCGACGGCTGAGCACGCGCCTCAAGATCATCTGACCCAACAACACAACCGGTGCGGATGGGGTGGATGGGGAGTGACGGGTTGCCCCTCCAGCCTCAGGCTCACCGCTTGTGTGGCTCAGTCGGCGGTGGTGCGGTTGAGTCCAGCGGTGGTGCGGTTCGGTACGGGCGTTTGTGCGGCACGGGCCGGTGGTTGTGCGGCACGGTCCGCCGGCGCTTGTGCGGCTCAGTCGGATGGTCGATGTCATCCACCCCTTGGCGCGTGCCGTCCCGCACATCCACAACTCTCCAGCGGCTCGCACCGGGCCTCTCTGGGCGCGGCACGCTGGCTGGGATGGACGATGTCGCGGTCGTGCTCGGCCGGCTCGGTGGTGCTGCGCGATGGTCGGCTCTGCGCTCTGCCGGCGTCAGCGACGGCCGGCTACGGGCGGCGGTGCGGTCCAATCACATCCGGCAGGTCGGCCGTGGAGCCTTCGCCACGCACGATGCCGACGCGGACCTCGTGGTGGCAGCACAGCTCGGGGGAGCGCTGACCTGCTCGTCCGGTGCCCGGTACCACGGACTCGACGTGCTGGATCCGCCGGACCGGCCACATATCGCTGTTCCTCGGCACATCAGCCGACAGACCTCGCGGGCCATCGTCCATCGCACCGCCCGGATCGGGGCCGGAGTGCTCGTCCCGTTGCTGCCCTGTCTGGTCGAGTGCCTTCGATGCCTACCGCCCTTGGCCGCACTCGTCACGGTCGACTCGGCGCTGCGCCAGGGGCTCGTGTCGGCGCCGGCTATGGAACGGCGGTTGTCCGGTCCGGGCTCGGCCAAGGCTCGGCAGGTCCTTGCCCAGGCTGATCGCCGGAGCGGCTCGGCGATCGAGACCGTGCTGCGGGTCGGGTTGTGGCTGGCCGGCTTGTGGGTCGTGCCGCAGGCATACGTCGAGGGCGTCGGGCGGGTCGACTTCCTGATCGACGGCTGGCTGGTGGTCGAGGTGGACGGGTTCGAGTACCACTCCGACCGCGCGAGCTATCGCAACGACCGACGCCGCGCCAACGCCTTGACGGCACACGGCATGGTGCTGCTCCGCTTCAGCTACGAGGACGTGCGGTACCGGTTGCCACAGGTGGTGGCGCTCATCTGCATGGTCAGGTCCCGAGGCCGCTGACCGACCGTCGTACCGCAGGCCCGGTCCCGTCGCAGGTGTCCCGTCCCCGTTGCACCTGTCCCAACGCCGTCGTGCCGCTGACTGAGCAACGCAAACGTGACGGGCGAGACGCAGGAGCCGATGCGCCGTACCACACCCGCCTCTGCCGTCACGGTTGTGTTGCTGGGTCAGTTGATCTTGAGCAGTGGTGCGTCAGGGGTAGGCGCGGGAGCGGTAGGCGGGGTCGGGGCCAGTGATGCGCTCGGCGGCGAGGCGTCCGGAGATCAGCACCATCGGCACGCCGACTCCGGGCCGGGTCCCCGAGCCGGCGAACACCACGTTCTGCCCCCAATGGTTGCCCGGCCGGAACGGCCCGGTCTGCGTGAAGGAGTGGCTGGCCGCGAACGGCGTACCCCGCTCCATGCCGCGCTCCGCCCAGTCCAGCGGCGTCGTCACGTGCTCGACCTCGACCCTCTCGCCGAACACTGGCCACCCCCGCGACTCGAGCGTCGACACGACCTGGTCGCGGTAGCGCGGCGCCTCGACCTCCCAGTCGATCGGCGCGTCGAGGTTGGGAGTCGGGAACAGCGCGTAGGCACTGCGGCCCGGCGAGCCGTCCGCGGCCGGGGGCGCGGTCACGAGGAACGACGGGTCGCGCATCAGCCGCCCACCGAGCACGTCGTCGAAAACCTCACGCCACGCGTGCCCGAACGAGATGGTGTGGTGCGCCTGGTCCGGGTACGCCGTGCGCAGCCCAGCCAGCAGCAGGAAACAGGACGGGGAGTAGCGCAGCCGTCGCCGCAGCGGCCGGCCGAGCAGGTCGCGCCTGGCCACCGGCAGGTCCGGGTTGAGCACGACCGCGTCGCAGGACACCCGCTCGCCGCCGGCCGTGTGCACCGCGACGGCCCGGTCACCACTCACCTCGACGTGGGTCACCTCCTCGCCGTACCGGAACACCACGCCGTGCTTCTCCGCGGCGCCCGCCAGAGCCAGCGGGACCGCATGCATCCCGCCGCGCGGGTAGAACACACCGGCCACCGAGTCCATGTAGCCGATCACGGCGTAGATCGCGAGCGCGTCGTACGGCGAGAGGCCGGCGTACATCGCCTGGAACGAGAACACCCGCTGCAGCCGCTCGTCATGGAGGAACGTCGCGACCTTCGGGGCGAGCCGGCGGAACCCACCCATGGCCACGAGCCGGGCGAGCGAGGGCCGGAGCAGGCCGAGCGGCGAGTCGATGTTGCGGTCGATGAAGTCGCGCATCTCCAGCCGGTAGAGACGCGTCACGTAGTCCGCGAACCGGCGGTAGCCGGCGGCTTCGCGAGGCCCGCACAGGGCCGCGACCGACTCTGCCATCGCATCGACCTCGGCATGTACGTCGATGGCGGACCCGTCGGCGAAGCGGGCCCGGTAGAGCGGGCGCACCGGCGCCAGATCGAGCCAGTCGGACAGCGACTCGCCGACGCAGTCCAGCGCGTCGGCGATGAGGTCCGGCATGGTGAGCACCGTCGGCCCCGTGTCGAAGACGTGCTCGCCGTCGCGAAGCACGCCGGCGCGGCCGCCGGGAACGTCGGCCCGCTCGAGGACGGTGACCGCCCTCCCGGCACCGGCCAGGCGTAGCGCGGCGGACAGCCCGCCGAGCCCGGCACCGACGACGACAACGTGGTCAGTGGGGCCGGCGACCCTGGACCGCACTCAGCCGCCCCGGTCGCCGCGAGAGAGCAGCTGCATCAGTCGGTGCGGACGGTGGCGGCAGCGACAAGGCGGTCGAGCACCTCTCGGGCCGGCGGGCCGAGGTCGGCGGCGGCCAGTGCCATGCGGGCGTCGGTGCACAGGGTGGCGATCAGGCGCTCGACCTCGTCGAGGGCACCGGTCGAGACGATGACCTCGCGCAGCCGGCCAACGCCCTGCTCGTCGAGGTGCCGGTCGCCGAGACCGCGCCGTACCAGAGCCGCGTCGGCCGGGGACGCGCGCTCGGCTGTGAGCGCCATCAGCACGGTGCGCTTGCCCTCGCGCAGGTCGTCGCCGGCCGGCTTGCCGGTCTCGCCGGGGTCGCCGAAGGTGCCGAGCACGTCGTCGCGCAGCTGGAACGCCTCGCCCAGCGCCACGCCGTACGCCGACAAGGTGCGCAGCAGCTCCGGCTCCGCTCCCGCCATCGTGGCGCCCAGCAGCAGCGGCTGCTCGACCGTGTACTTGGCGCTTTTGTGCAGGTTGACGTGACGGGCCCGCGCGACCGACGTCGAGGCCATCACCTGCTCGAGCATGTCGAGGTACTGCCCAGACATGAGCTCGGTGCGCATCCGGTCGAAGACCGAGCGGCCGCGGGCCAGCTGTTCCGGCGCGAGATCGGCACCGGCGTACATCTCGTCGCACCACGACAGGCACAGGTCACCGCCGAGGATCGCGCCGGCCTGTCCGAAGGCCTCGGGGGAGCCCAGCCAGCCGTTTCCGCGGTGCAGGGCGGCGAAGCGCCGGTGCGCGGCCGGCATCCCGCGCCGGGTGTCGCTGCCGTCCATGACGTCGTCGTGGATCAGGGCGGCGGCCTGGAACAGCTCGAGGGAGGCGGCGACGCCGACGATGCCCGTCGTGTCCGGCCCGCCGGCGGCCCGCCAGCCCCAGTAGCAGAAGGCGGGGCGTAGCCGCTTGCCACCCGCGAGAAGATCCGTGAGCGCGTCCATCAGCGGCGCCAGGTCGTGGCTGACCGCGTCCAGGACGAGCGCCTGCGCGGACAGGAACTCCTCCAGCGCCTTGTGCACCCGGACGCGCAGGTCCTCGGCGTCCAGCGGCGAGGCGAGGGGCGCGGATGCCGTCACCCGACCGAGCGTAGGTGGTGCTGCCGGTGCGATGGCGACCGGTCGGGCGGGTTCGCGCGCGCCGGTCGCGCCGGTCGCATCGGCAACACCGCGGTCGACCAGCGCCAGCTCGACGCGTACGGCTAGGTTGCGCCGGTCGCGGTCGGGTCCGGACGACGGTCGCAGGGGTGACGACCAGTTAGCCTGCATGCATGGCCCAGGGAGTTGCGTCGTCGATGCCCGGTGGCGCGACGACCATCCGCGAGCTGCTGGCGGTCGGCCAGCGGTCCTTCTCCTTCGAGTTCTTCCCGCCGAAGACCGATGAGGGCGAGCGGGTGCTCTGGGAGTCCATCCGGCTGCTCGAGCCGCTCGGGCCGACCTTCGTCTCGGTGACCTACGGAGCCGGCGGCACGACCCGCGACCGGACGGTGCGGGTGACCGGGCGGATCGGTCGGGAGACGACCCTGACGGCGATGGGACACCTCACATGTGTCGGTGCCTCCCGCGCCGAGGTGCGTTCGGTCATCGGCAGCTACGCCGACGCGGGGGTGCGCAACATGCTCGCGTTGCGCGGCGACCCGCCCGAGGGCGTGGGCTCGGCCTGGCGGCCGCATCCCGACGGCCTCTCGTACGCCGTCGAGCTGGTCGAGCTCGTGCGGGGGATGGGCGACTTCTGCGTCGGCGTCGCCGCCTTCCCGGAAGGACATCCCGAAGCCGCCGATCTCGACACCGACGCGCGTCACTTGGCGGCGAAGGCGGCGGCGGGGGCGGACTTCGCCATCAGCCAGTTCTTCTTCGACGCGGACGACTACTTCCGCCTGGTGGAGCGGGCCGCGCGGCAGGGCTGCGAGATCCCGATCATCCCGGGCGTCATGCCGGTGACGAACGTGGCGCAGATCAAGCGGTTCGCGCAGCTGTCCGGGGCGGCGTTCCCGGCCGAGCTCGCAGAGCGGCTGCACGCCGTGGAGGATGACGCGGAGGCAGTGCGCCGGATCGGTGTGGAGACCGCGTGCGCGCTGTCCGAGCAGTTGCTGACCGGTGGTGCACCGGGGCTGCACTTCTACACGTTGAACCGCTCCAGTGCGACTCGAGAGATCTACCAGACCCTCAACCTGCCCGCCCTCGCCCGCGGCTGAGCCTGCGCGGACGTTTCGTCCCGGCTGGCCTGCTCGCCCGCCTGCCTGTCGTCACCGTCACGGAGCGCGCAGACCTTCAGCGTTGATCATGCAGGACCTGGCCATGGTTGCGGCGGGTGGCAACGTCTTGCGACGACGTCCTCGCTGGTCACTGCGCTGGCCGACCCATGCCACCGGAAGAACACGCCACGGCCCACGAAGGTGGCCAGTTGCTGCATGATCAACTGGAGGGGAGGCGGATGGGGAGCGGCAGGGGAGGCTGAGGGGAGTCGTGTTGTTCGGTGGGAGGGTTGCCGGGGTGGAGCTGCCGGAGCGGGACGAGTACGTCGCGCGGTGGTCGGCCCTGCACGGGGGTTACCGGCCCGGGAAGCGGTCCCTGGCGCGCGGCTGGCTCACCCTGGCGTACCGGGTCGCGCGTCCTTGTGCGGCGGCCCGGGTTCCCCCCGATGCGGTGACCGGCCTCGGCCTGGTGCTGGCCGGCGCGGCGGTCGTCCCGGCGGCAGCGGGCGGTTGGTGGCTGGTCCTGGCTGCCGCGCTCGTCGGGCTGGCTGGGCTGATGGACAGTGTTGACGGGGCGGTTGCGCTGCTCACGGAGCGGGCGACCCGGTGGGGCTACCTGCTCGACTCCGCGACCGACCGGGTCGCTGACGTGCTGTTCGTCCTGACCCTGTGGGTCGCGAGCGGAGGGACGTCCGACGGTGCCCCTACGTCACCTGCGCTCCGGCTCACGGTGGCGGTTCTCGCCGGTGCGCTCATGTTCCTGCACGAATACGTCCGGGCCCGTGCCATCGCCGCCGGGATGCGCGACATCGGTGTCGTGACGGTCTGGGAGCGGCCCACTCGCGTGGTCGTGACGGCGATGTTCCTCGTTGCCGGCGCAGTCCTGTCTGACCGGCTGTGGCCGACCCTGGGACTGCTCGTGTGGGCCGGGCTGGGCGTGCTCGGCCTCGTGCAACTTGGGCTCGTCGTACGCCGTCGCCTCCGCGCCCTCGACGACGGAACCGTTCCGCCGTGATCTGCGCTTTCGCCGACGGAGCGGTTGTCCGTGATCGTGAAAGATCACTGTCGCCCTAGCAGGGGCGATCCTTCACGATCACGGAATGGGGCGGGAAGGGTGGGTGGGACGGTCGGGACGGCTCGGGGGTCGGCGCGTCGGGAGGGTCGGGTGGGGACGGACTGGTCGGGTCGGTCAGGCGGGGCCGATGAGGTCGGCGACGATGGCGGCGGACATGCCGACCAGGGGGAGCCCGCCGCCGGGATGAGCCGACCCGCCGACGAGGAACAGGCCGGAGAGCGGCGAGCGGTTGGCCGGGCGCAGGAATGCCGCCCGCGACCCGTTCGACGAGCTGCCGTAGATCGCGCCGCCGGGCGAGCCGGTGTCGTGCTCCAAGTCGGCCGGCGTGCGCGTCTCCCGCCAGAGCAGCCGGTCGCGCACGTCGAGGCCGCGCGCGGCGAGCAGGTCCAGGACGCGGTCGGCGTAGGACTCGGCCCGGCCCGGCGCCCGCCAGTCCACCGGCCCGTGGCGAGGTGCGTTCACGAGCACGAACCACGCCTCGTGGTCGTCGTCCGGCCGCAGCGCCGGGTCGTCCGGTGCCGACACGTAGACCGTCGGGTCGGGCACCGGCCGCGGCGTCGCCCCGAAGACCGCGTCGAACTCCGCGTCGTAGTCGCGCGGGAACAGCACGGTGTGGTGCGTCAGCCCGGGTGTCCGACCGCGCAGCGCCAGCAGCAGCACGAACGCCGACAGCGACGGCTCGGCGCGGTCCAGCCGCCGTCGGTCCCGGCGCAGGACCCGTTCGAGGTCCGGGTGGCGCAGCAGCTCGCCGTACAACCGGCTCGCGTCGCCCGCCGAGACGACCACGTCCGCCGGCAGCCGCTCACCGGACGCGAGCCGCACCCCAGCGGCCCGGCCGCCCTCGACGAGCACCTCGACGACGGCCGACCCGGTGCGCACCGTCGCACCCCGCTCGAGCGCCCGGTCGTGCACGGCCAGCGCGAGTCGGCGCAGGCCACCCCGGACGTACCAGGTCCCGAACGTCTGCTCGACGTACGGGATCACTGCGAGCGCAGCCGGAGCTCGCCGCGGGTCCGAACCGGTGTAGGTGGCGTAGCGGTCGAGCACCATGCGGGCCCTCGGGTCGCGCAGGTGGCGGCGTCCCAACCGGCGTAGCGTGGTCAGCGGCGCGACTGCTCGCAGGTCGCCGGTACGACGGGCCAGGCGCGCCAGCTCGGCCGGGCCCCCCAGCGGCGCCTCCAGGAAGGACGTCCGGGTGGCCGTCCAGATGCGGTGGGCCCGGTCGATCAGCCCGTCCCAGTCCGCACCCGCGCCGGCACCGAACGCATCATCGTGCGCCGCCCGTATACCTGTACGAGAGCCGTTGGGCACGTCCAGCACCGTGCCGTCGTCGAAGTGGTAGCGGAACGACGGGTCGCCCGGGACGATCTCGAGCACCGAGTCCACCGGGTCGCCCGTCTTGATGAAGAGGTCGCGATAGACCGCAGGAAGGGTCAGCAGTGAGGGACCGGTGTCGAAGGTGACCCCGTCGCGGGAGTACGACGCGACCTTGCCGCCGACGGTCCCGGCCGCCTCGCAGACCGTGACCCGGTGGCCGAGCGTCGCCAGTCGGGCGGCCGTCGCGAGGCCCGCCATGCCGGCTCCGACGACCACGACCCGTGCCACGGCAGCAAAGCCTTCCCTGCCGCGCCGACCGCGGCAAACCTGCATCGGGGGACAGCCTCGATGATCGCGGTGGCAAGTGGGGCCGGCCCGGGGGCTCGAGCGACCAGCCGTGGTGCGGCGGCGCTCGGGGCTCTCTGCGGGCTCGTCTCTGCCGGCGTCGCGCTCGGCTTCGCCCAGCTCGCGGCGGCCTTCATCCGCCAGGAGGCCGCGCCGGTCGTCGCGGTAGGCAGTGTGATGGTCAACTCGACCCCGCGCTGGCTCAAGGAATGGGCGATCCGCGAGTTCGGCACCAACGACAAGACCGCGTTGCTCACCGGCGTACTCATCGTCCTGGCGGTCCTCGCCGCGGTCGCCGGCGCATTCGCCGTACGCCGACCCGCCATCGGTTTCGCGATGGTGGCCCTGCTCGGCGTGCTCGGTGCGGCGGCCGCGGTCACCCGTGCAGGCGCCGGCTCCGCCGACTGGCTTCCTTCGCTGCTCGGAGCGGTCGCGGGAGCCGTCACGTTGGCCGCGCTGCTGCGGCCGCTGCTGGGCGGGCGGGACGGGCACGGCGGCACCGAGGGTGTGGCCGTGCCGTCGTGGGCCGGTGGCACCGCGAACGGACACCGCGGCGCGGCGAGGACGGCGGCGACCGCGGGAACCGGCCAGGCGACCGGCGGGGCGACCGGCGCGTCCGGCCCGGACCGGCGCGGCGTCCTGGTGACGGCAGCGTGGGCTGTGGTGATCGGTGGTGGCGCCGGCTGGATCGGCAAGATGATCGGGACCCGGCGCAGCGTGGCGGCGTCGCGGGCGGCCGTCCGGCTGCCGGTGCCGAGAAGCCCGGCGCGTCGGTTGGCGGCCGGCACGGACCTTCGGCTGCCAGGCCTGTCGCCGTTCCGGACGCCGAACGGCTCGTTCTACCGGATCGACATCTCGTTGGTGACCCCGCAGGTGTCTGCGGAGGGCTGGTCGCTGAAGGTGCACGGCATGGTCGAGCGCGAGCTGACCCTCACCTACAAGGAACTGCTGCGGCGCGACATGATCGAGCGCGACGTGACTCTCGCCTGCGTCTCCAACGAGGTCGGCGGCAACCTGATCAGCAGCGCCAAGTGGCTCGGTGCCCCGCTCGCCGAGCTGTTGCGCGAGGCCGGGGTCAAGCCGGGTGCCGACCAGATCATCAGCCGGGGCCACGACGGCATCACCATCGGCACGCCGACCCAGGTGGTGATGGACGGCCGCGACGCGATGCTGGCGGTCGGCATGAACGGTGAGCCGCTGCCGCAGGCGCACGGTTTCCCGGTGCGGATGGTGGTGCCGGGCCTCTACGGCTACGTGTCGGCCACCAAGTGGGTGACCGACCTCGAGCTGGGCCGGTTCAGCGACTACGACGCCTACTGGGTGCAGCGCGGCTGGGCCCAGCAGGCCGAGATCAAGACCGAGTCGCGCATCGACACCCCGCGCAACTTCGAGCAGGTTCGCGCGGGCAAGGTGCCGGTCGCTGGTATCGCCTGGGCGCAGCACCGCGGAATCGCGAAGGTCGAGGTGCGGGTCGACGACGGACCGTGGCAGCAGGCGCGGCTCGCGCCGACGCCGACCACCGACACCTGGCGGCAGTGGGTGCTGATGTGGGACGCCGCTGTGGGCGAGCACCGGCTCGCCGTGCGCGCGACCGACCGGGATGGCAACACCCAGACGCCGGCTCGCGCGCAGCCCTTCCCCTCAGGTGCCACCGGTTGGGACACGACTTCGGTCCGAGTCGTCTGATCGAGCGGGGGAAAGCGGCTCCGACCCGGTCAGGGAGTCGCCGCCGTCAGCTGACCGGCTCGACCCGGCCGCGCAGCACGCAGAACTCGTTGCCCTCGGGGTCGGCCAGCACCACCCACGACTGCTCACCCTGACCGATGTCGACCGGCTTGGCGCCGAGCCCGATGATCCGCTCGACCTCCTCGGCCTGCTCACGATCGGTCGCGTTGACGTCGATGTGGAGGCGGTTCTTGACGGTCTTGGTGTCGGGTGCGCGCAGCAGCAGCAGCTTCGGACCGGACCCCGTCGGGCCCTCCAGCTCGACGTAGTGGTGCTCGCCGCCCTCAGCGCTGGTCTCGGACACGGTGTAGCCGAGTACCTGCGCCCAGAACTCGGCGAGCGAGGCCGGGTCGTGGCAGTCGATGATCAGCTCGGTGAAGCGGCAGGCCATGGGGGGCTCCTCTCGCTGGTGCTGCGACTGCCCGACGCTAGCCGCGTCCGGTGACAGCGGCGCGGCTCGCCTCGCGGGCCGGTGTGGTTGCGCCGATGTTCGTCCCCCAGTGCGCGTCGGCGAGGGCGAACGCCGAGGAGACCAGCGGCCCGATCGAGGTGCCGCGCTCGATCCGGTCCTGGCGCGGTTCGAAGCGCAGATAGCCGCCGGTGGGGGAC
>JAVEDG010000108.1 GCA_030841245.1 Actinomycetota bacterium | reverse complement strand
ACAGGCGCGTTTGGGCAGGAGCAGGAAGGTCGGGCCGTCCTCCCCGGTGAGCTCCAGCATGAACGTGCCGGGCGTCTCGCGGACCTGCCCCTCGGCGGACCACGCGTACGTCCGCCGGACGCCACCGGTGCTCATCACGATGCCGTCGGAGCGCACGACGGCGCTGGTCGGCAGCTGGAACGCCGGAGAGCTGCGCCAGAGCGAGGCCCCTCGTCGCTTCGAGCTGCGCAAGACGAAGAGCAGCATCAGCACCGGCGCCAGCACGCCGAGGACGGCGATGGTCGCGCTGTCGGCGAGAACGCCTAGCACGACGATGGCCAGACCGACGGCGACCAGGACGACGGCGGTGCGCGTCGCACGGGACGCCAGCCTCGCCTGCATGGCCTCCTGGACGTCCTCGACCCGCGGCACCCACTCGATGCGGACCTCGGGGTCCTCGGTCGGTGTCATGACGGGCACCTCGGCAATCTCGGGCTCGGATCCGACGACGTAAGGTCACCAGCATGACGAATGCGTCCGACCTGCACGCCCGCCATGCCGAGACACTCGACCGCGCGCTGACGGCGATCAAGGAGCGTTCCTACTGGTCGGCCTACCCCGAGAACCTCAAGGCGTACGGCGACCCGGAGCGCGCCGACAGCACGCAGTCGGCCGCCGACGGCAAGGCGGCGTTCGAGGGCTACCTCGGTGAGCCGTTCCCGCTGGACCAGAACGGCGTCGACGGCGAGGTGTCCGGCGAGGTCTCGCCGTACGGCCTCGACCTCGGCGTCACCTACGCGCACGTCGACATCGACACGACGCTGCGGGCGGCGCAGGCGGCGATCGCGCCCTGGCGCGACGCCGGGCCGGAACTGCGGGCCGGGGTCGCCCTGGAGATCCTCGCCCGCATCAACGCGCGCAGTCACGAGATGGCCCAGGCCGTCATGCACACGTCGGGGCAGGCCTACGCGATGGCGTTCCAAGCAGGCGGACCGCACGCCCAGGACCGCGCGCTCGAGGCGATCGCCTACGCGTACGCCGAGATGACTCGTCACGCCGCGGAGGCCACGTGGGAGAAGCCCCAGGGCAAGCGGCCGCCGCAGCGGATGACGAAGCGGTTCACCGTCGTCCCGCGCGGTGTGGCGCTGGTCATCGGGTGCAACACCTTCCCGACGTGGAACTCCTACCCCGGCCTCTTCGCCAGCCTGGTCACCGGCAACGCGGTCGTCGTCAAGCCGCATCCTCGCGCCGTGCTGCCGCTCGCGATCACAGTCCTGATCGCCCGCGATGTGCTGGCCGAGGCCGGCTTCTCGCCGGACCTCGTCGCGCTGATGGCGGAGGAGGACGGCGAGGGTCTGGCCAAGGCGCTGGCCCTGCGTCCCGAGATCAGGCTGATCGACTACACCGGCTCCACGGCGTTCGGCGAGTGGCTGGAGCAGCACGCACACCAGGCCCACGTGTTCACCGAGAAGGCCGGCGTCAACACCGTCGTCGTCGACTCGACGGACGACTACCGGGGGATGCTGGCCAACCTCGCCTTCTCGCTGTCGCTCTACAGCGGCCAGATGTGCACGACACCGCAGAACCTGCTCGTGCCTCGCAACGGGATCACCGCCGACGGCGAGCCCAAGTCGGTCGACGTCCTGGGCCGCGACCTGGCGTCGGCCGTCGAGGGTCTGCTCGGCGACGACGCGCGCGCCACGGCTCTGCTGGGTGCGATCGTCAACGACGGGGTCGCGGAGCGGTTGGCGGCCGCCACGTCGTACGGCGAGGTGGTCCTGGAGTCGCGGGCGGTGACCCATCCCGACTTCCCCGACGCACGGGTGCGGACACCTCTGATCGTGCGGCTCGACGCCGCTGACCGCGACACCTACCTGCAGGAGTGCTTCGGGCCGGTCGCGTTCCTGGTGACGACGGACGACACCGCGTCGTCGATCGCGCTGTTCCGCGACACGGTGCGCGAGCACGGGGCGATCACCGCTGCCGTCTACTCCACCGACGAGAAGGTGCTCGACGCGGCGGAGGAGGCGGCCCTGGACGCCGGCGTGGCCCTCTCGGAGAACCTCACCGAGACGGTCTACGTGAACCAGTCGGCGGCCTTCTCCGACTTCCACGCGACGGGCGCCAACCCGGCGGCCAACTCGGCACTCACCGACGCGGCCTACGTGGCCCCGCGGTTCCGCATCGTGCAGTCCCGGCGGCACCTGCCCGCCGGCTGAGCACCCGGGGGTGGCTGCTGTCGCCGGGCGGATGCGATGTGTTTGGATCGCCTCAGCGGAGGGAGGACGACCCCGTGGGCGTGCGGACGTGGATCGAGGGCTGGCCCGCCTACCGGCAGCTGGCCGGCCCCGACCCCCTCGGCCGCGGTGTCGCCGCCGAGTCGAGCGGCAGCCGTGACCTGGTCGCCCGCACCGAGCAGGCCGACCGTGTCGTCCGCTCGATCTGCCCCTACTGCGCGGTCGGCTGCGGGCAGCGGGTCTATGTCAAGGACGAGCAGGTCACCCAGATCGAGGGCGACCCGGACTCCCCCATCTCGCGGGGCCGGCTCTGCCCGAAGGGGTCCGCGAGCAAGTCGCTCGTGACCAGCCCGGCGCGGGTCACCAAGGTCCGGTACCGCCGCCCGCACGGGAGCGAGTGGGAGGACCTCGAGCTCGACACCGCGGTCGACATGATCGCCGACCGGGTGGTCAGGACCCGGCGCGAGACCTGGCAGGACACCGACGACGAAGGTCGGGTGCTGCGTCGCACCATGGGCATCGCGAGCCTCGGAGGAGCGACCCTCGACAACGAGGAGAACTACCTCATGAAGAAGCTCTACACGGCCCTGGGCGCGATCCAGGTCGAGAACCAGGCCCGAATATGACACTCCAGCACGGTCCCCGGTCTGGGGACCTCGTTCGGTCGCGGCGGCGCCACGACGTTCCAGCAGGACCTCGCCAACTCTGACTGCATCCTGATCCAGGGCTCGAACATGGCCGAGGCACACCCGGTCGGGTTCCAGTGGGTGATGGAGGCCAAGAAGCGCGGGGCGACTGTCATCCACGTCGACCCCCGGTTCACCCGTACGTCGGCGCTGGCCGACGTCTATGTGTCGCTGCGCGCCGGCAGTGACATCGCGTTCCTCGGCGGGCTGGTCAACTACGTGCTCGAGAACGAGCTCGACTTCCGCGAGTACGTCGTGGCCTACACCAACGCCGCGGCCATCCTGCGCGAGGACTACCAGGGCCCCGACGACCTCGACGGGTTGTTCTCCGGCTACGACCCCGACGGCCGCCACTACGACTCGACGACCTGGCAGTACGAGGGGGCCGACACCCCGTCGCCAGGGTCGGGAGAGATGACCGAGACCGAGCCGGCGCAGGGTGCCGGAGGCGACCCCAGCGCCAGCAGGGTCGGCGGCGCGGCGGGCCGGGCCGCGTCGTACGGCGACACGCACGGCAGCGGCGGTGCGGCGATCACCGGCAAGCCGCGGCGGGACGAGACGTTGCAGCACCCGCGCTGCGTCTACCAGGTGATCAAGCGCCACTTCGCGCGCTACACGCCGGAGGTCGTGTCGCAGGTCTGCGGCGTGCCGGAGGACCAGTTCCTGAGGGTCGCGCGCGAGATGACCGAGAACTCCGGCCGCGAGCGCACTACGGCGCTCTGCTACGCGGTCGGCTGGACCCACCACAGCGTCGGCGCGCAGTACATCCGGACGGCCGCGATCCTGCAGGCGCTGCTCGGCAACATCGGCCGGCCCGGCGGCGGCATCCTCGCGCTGCGCGGGCACGCGAGCATCCAGGGCTCGACGGACATCCCGACGCTGTTCAACCTGCTCCCGGGCTACATCCCGATGCCGCACGCGAACGCGCACCCCGACCTCGAGTCCCTCGTCGGCGACGAGGAGAAGCAGGCCGGGTTCTGGGGCAACATGCGTTCGTACGTCGTGAGCCTGCTCAAGTCCTGGTACGGCGACGCAGCGACCGCCGACAACGACTTCTGCTACGGCTGGCTGCCGCGACTGACCGGCAACCACGGCACCTACCAGACCGTGGCTGACATGGCCGACGGCAAGGTGAAGGGGTACTTCCTCGTCGGCGAGAACCCCGCGGTCGGCTCGGCCAACGCCAAGATGCAGCGCCGCGGGCTCGCCTCGCTGGACTGGCTGGTCGTGCGCGACCTGGTCATGATCGAGTCGGCGACGTTCTGGCGCGAGGCCCCCGAGATCGAGACCGGTGAGATGCGCACCGAGGACATCGCGACCGAGGTCTTCGTGCTGCCGGCGGCCGCCCACACCGAGAAGGACGGCACCTTCACCAACACCCAGCGGCTGCTGCAGTGGCACCACAAGGCCGTCGAGCCGCCCGACGACGCGCGCAGCGACCTGTGGTTCTACTTCCACCTCGGCCGCAGGATCCGCGAGAAGCTCGCCGGATCCACGGACGAGCGCGACGCGCCCTTGCTCAACCTGACCTGGGACTACCCGACCGACGGGCCCACCGCCGATCCGAGCGCCGACGCGGTCCTGCGCGAGATCAACGGCACCGGGCCAGACGGGTCGGCGCTCTCGGCGTACACCGAGCTGAAGGCCGACGGGTCGACCCGGTCCGGCTGCTGGATCTACTGCGGCGTCTACGCCGACGAGGCCAACCAGGCCGCGCGCCGCAAGCCCGGCCAAGAGCAGACCTGGGTGGCGCCCGAGTGGGGCTGGGCGTGGCCGGCCAACCGCCGGATGCTCTACAACCGCGCCGCGGCCGATCGCGACGGCAACCCGTGGAGCGAGCGCAAGCGCTACGTCTGGTGGGACGCGAAAGCCGGCAAGTGGACTGGGGAGGACGTGCCCGACTTCATCCCGGACCGCGACCCGCACTACGTGCCGCCCGAAAGCGCGACGGGTCCGGACGCGATCGCCGGCGACGACCCGTTCGTCATGCAGACCGACGGCAAGGCCTGGCTGTTCGCACCGCAGGGCGTCGCCGACGGCCCGCTCCCGACCCACTACGAGCCCCCCGAGTCGCCGGTCGCGAACCCGCTCTACCGCCAGCAGCAGAACCCGGCCCGCGAGGTCTACCCCCGTCGCGACAACCTGCTGCACCCCAGTGGTGCACAGCCGGGAAGCGAGGTCTTCCCCTATGTGTTCACGACCTACCGCGTCACCGAGCACCACACCGCGGGCGGCATGAGCCGGACCTTGCCCTACCTGTCCGAGCTTCAGCCGGAGCTCTTCGTCGAGATCTCACCCGCCCTGGCCGACGAGCGCAAGCTGCAGCACCTCGGCTGGGCCACCGTCGTCACAGCGCGTACGGCGATCGAGGCGCGGGTACTGGTGACCGACCGGATGCGTCCGCTGACCGTCGACGGCCGCACCGTGCACCAGGTCGGCATCCCCTGGCACTGGGGGCCCGGCGGGCTGAGCCGCGGCGATGCCGCGAACGACCTGGTCGCGGTCGCGCTCGACCCCAATGTGCACATCCAGGACAAGGTCGGGTCCTGCGACATCCGGCCCGGCCGCCGGCCGCGTGGCCCGGCCCTGCTGGAGTACGTCGAGGAGTACCGCCGCCGTGCCGGCATCACCGAGCTGACCGGGACCGAGGGAGTGACGCCGTGAGCCAGGCCAGCACCGGCAACCGGCTCTCCGGGCCGCTTCACGACGTGGCCGGCGAGGCCGGCCACGAGCACCACCCGCCCCGGATGGGCTTCTTCACCGACACCTCGGTCTGCATCGGCTGCAAGGCCTGCGAAGTGGCCTGCAAGGAGTGGAACGCCGTCCCGGAGGACGGGCTGTCCTTGTCGGGGATGTCCTACGACAACACCGTGTCCCTCGGCGCGAGCACCTGGCGCCACGTGGCCTTCATCGAGCAGATCGGCCACGGTCCCCCGGCGACAGAGCCGTTCGCGGCCGACGGCGCGCCCGCGGAGACAGCCGAGCCCGCCAACCCGGGAGACATCCGCTGGTTGATGTCCTCGGACGTCTGCAAGCACTGCACACACGCGGCCTGTCTCGACGTGTGCCCGACCGGCTCGCTGTTCCGCACCGAGTTCGGGACCGTCGTGGTCCAGGACGACATCTGCAACGGCTGTGGCTACTGCGTGCCGGCCTGCCCCTACGGCGTCATCGACATCCGGCCGGGCGACGGGCGGGCGTTCAAGTGCACCCTGTGCTACGACCGACTGGGCGCGGGCCTGGAGCCGGCGTGCGCCAAGGCCTGCCCCACCCAGTCGATCCAGTTCGGCGAGCTCGACGAGCTGCGCGAGCGCGCTGCTGACCGCGTCGAGGCGCTGCACGCCGCCGGCCGGCCCGAGGCGCGGCTGTACGGCGAGAGCCCCGACGACGGCGTCGGCGGCGACGGCGCGTTCTTCCTGCTGCTCGACGAGCCCGAGGTCTACGGCCTGCCGCCGGACCCGGTCGTGACGACGCGGGACCTGGGCGCCATGTGGCGCCACGCGGCCGCAGCCGCCGGCACCATGGTGGTCGCCGTGGGGGCCGCGTTCCTCACCTCACGCGGGCGGCGCCGGTGAGCCCGCGCGAGCGCTCGATGGTGCCCCGGGCCGAGTTCGACTCGTACTACGGACGACCGATCCTGAAGCGGCCGACCTGGAAGGTGCCCGACGTCCCGGCGTACCTCACGCTGGGCGGTGCCGCGGGCGCCTCCGCCGTGGTCGCCGCCGGTGCCGAGCTGGCCGGCCGCCCGGAGCTGGCCCGCGCCGCCCGGCGCAACGCCGCGATCGCCGCCCTGGCCGGGACAGGTGCGCTCGTCCACGACCTGGGCCGCCCGGAGCGCTTCCTGCACATGCTGCGGGTGCTCAAGCCGACCTCCCCGCTCTCGGTCGGGTCCTGGATCCTGGCCCCGTTCTCCGCCCTGTCCGCCGCAGCAGTGGCCTCGGACGTCTCCGGTCGGCTGCCCCGGCTCGGGCGGCTGGCCGGGGCCGGGGCGGCCGTGCTGGGACCGGCCCTGGCGACCTACACCGCCGTACTCTTCGCCGACACCGCCGTCCCCGCCTGGCACGAGGCCTACCCGGAGCTGCCGTTCATCTTCGCCGGCAGCGCGCTCGCATCCGGCGCGGGAGCGGCCCTGGTGACCACGGCCGCCGCCGAGTGCGGCCCGGTGCGGCACACGGCGGCTCTCGGCGCCGCGATCGAGCTCGCCGCGTCGCGCCGGGTCGAGCGCCGGCTCGGTCTCGTCGGCGAGCCCTACCGCGAGCCCGGCCGGGCCCGCTCCCTGCTGCAGGCCGGCAAGCTCCTCACCGCAGGCGGGGTCGCGACGGTGCTGGTCGGCCGGCGCTCGCGGACGCTCTCCGCCGTCGGCGGGCTGACTCTGCTCGCCGCGTCGTTCCTGACCCGGCTGGGCATCTTCGAGGCCGGGGTTGCCTCGGCCGAGGACCCGCGCTACACCGTGGCGCCCCAACGCGCCCGGATGGCCGAGCGCGGCGCGCGCGAGGGGACGCCGAGTGGCAGGCCCCTAGGCACCGCCGGTTGACACCAGCCCGCATAGCCGAGCGATAAGCCCGACGGCACCGGTTGACGCCAGCCCGCTTCCCGGATCGTCGGTGCCACAAGGCACGATCACCCGGTGCGGACTCGACGGACGGCGGTGGCCGTGCTCGGCGTCCCACTGTCGACCGGCGTACTCGCCCTGACCGCGTGCGCGTCCGGCCAGGGCCCGACCGTGCCGTCGCCCGACGTCGCCCGCTCGATCACGGTGACCAGCCCGGACTTCGGGTCCGGGCAGCCGCTCCCCGCCCGGTTCACCTGCCGGGGCGCCGGGACACCCACGCTGGCGTGGACCGGCCTGCCCGGGAGGACGCGTTCGGTCGCCGTCGTGGTGAGCGACCCCGACGCCCCTCACGGGCCATACGTGCACTGGGTCGTCTATGACCTGCCGGCAGCCGACGGTCGGCTCGAGGACGGGGCCGTGCCGCCGGGCGCGCGGGTCGCGCCCAACAGTGCCGGTCACCGGGCGTGGGCCCCGCCGTGCCCGCCCACCGGCACGCACCACTACCGATTCACCGTGTACGCCGTGGACGACCACATCACTGTCGGCACCACCGACCAGGTGTTCGCCGCCATCGGCGAGGGCGCCCTCGCGCGCGGCACCCTGACCGGCACCGTCGCAGCCTCCCCGTGACCTCTCCCAATCTCTTAGCAGTTGATCATGCAGGACCCGGCCACTCCCCTCGCCGTTGATCATGCAGCACCTGGCCACTCCCCCTGCCGTTGATCATGCAGCACCCGGCCACCAACCGGTGTCCGCGCAAGGTCAACGGACCATCAGGGTGTGCTCGGCCTGCGGCACCAGCTCGCCGATCACCGGGTAGCCGGGGACCTCGCCCACGACGAGAAGACCGCCCGACGTCTGGGCGTCGGCGAGCAACAGCAGCTCGTCGTCGTCCACACCGGAGGCGTCCAGGTGCGGGCGCACCCAGTCCAGGTTGCGCCGCGTGCCCCCGCTGACGAACCCGTCCCGCAACGCCTCCCGCGCACCCTCGAGATAGGGAACAGCAGCAGCATCGACCACCGCAGTCACCCCGCTGGCCCGCGCCAGCTTGAACAGGTGGCCCAGCAACCCGAAGCCCGTCACGTCCGTCGCAGCCCGCACGCCCGCATCTACCGCCGCCCGTGACGCGTCACGGTTGAGCGCGACCATCGTCTCGACCGCCTGCGGGAAGACCTGGCCCGTCGCCTTGTGCCGGCTGTTGAGTACGCCGGTGCCGAGCGGCTTGGTCAGGGTCAGCGGCATCCCGGCGACCCCGGCGTCGTTGCGCAGCAGCCGGTCCGCGTCGGCGACTCCGGTGACTGCCATGCCGTACTTCGGCTCGGCGTCGTCGATGCTGTGCCCACCCGCGACGTGACACGACGCCGCCCGCGCGACCTCGGCCCCACCTCGCAGCACCTCGCGAGCCAGCTCCAGCGGCAGCAGGTCAACCGGCCAGGCCAGCAGGTTGACCGCGACCAACGGCGTCCCGCCCATCGCGTAGACGTCCGAGAGCGCGTTGGCCGCGGCGACCCGGCCCCAGTCGAAAGCGTCGTCGACGACAGGCGTGAAGAAGTCCACGGTGGCGACGACCGCGCGCGAACCGTCCAACCTCACCGCGGCCGCGTCGTCGCCGCTGTCGAGCCCGACCAGCAGTTCCGGCGCACCGTCGGGCGTCTCGTCGAGCAGCCCCGCCAGCACCGACTCCAGATGGCCCGGTGGGATCTTGCAGGCGCAGCCACCACCTCGCCCGTACGCCGTGAGCCTGACCTGCTGCGCCGCCGCCGTCACTCCCCGACCGTAGCCCGACAGTCGTCGGCACCCGAACGGACCATCGGCGTGGTCATGGCCACGAACCGCGCCGACCTAGACTTCCCGCGGAGGCGTATGGGTGTCTGGTGACCCCCGCGGTCTTCAACACCGTTGTGGTCGAGGACCTCGGCCAGGGGGGTTCGATTCCCCTCCGCCTCCGCCGACCGTTCCTCACCTGCTCGCGTCCCGGGCAGCCGTCCGCGGTGCCGACCTGCCCTTGCGCTCTCAGGAATCGCACAGCAGAGCACGCCTAACATTGCGCGTGTCACGTCGCCCGCGAGTCGCCGCTGCCGCTCGCCACTGGGTCGCGAGCCGGCTGGCGCTCGTCGCGGGCCGGCTGTCCAGGTTGACCCGGCGCGGTAGCGGGTCGTCGATCACCGGCCGGGTGCTGCTGCTGCTCTCACCGGGCTCCCTCGCGCGGCTCTCCCGTGATCGCGACGTCGTGCTGGTCTCGGGAACCAACGGCAAGAGCACGACAGCGCGGCTGCTCGCCGAGGCGTGGCGGGTGCAGGGACCTGTCACGACCAACGGGGACGGGGCGAACCTTGCCGCCGGCGTGGCGAGCGCACTGCTCACCTCCAGTCATCGACGTGTCGTCCTGGAGGTCGACGAGCTCGCACTCCCCGAGGTGATCGCGCGGACCAGCCCCGCGCTCGTCGTGCTGCTCAACCTCGCGCGCGACCAGCTCGACCGGGTGGGCGAGGTCTCCCACCACCTGCGGCTGTGGTCGGCGGCGCTGCGGTCGTCGAACGTCGAGCGCCTCGTCGTCAACGCCGACGACCCGCTGCTCGTGGCGGCCGCAACCGCGACGCCGGTGCCGGTCAGCTGGGTCGGTGCGGGCCTCACCTGGCGCAAGGATGCGCAGCTGTGCCAGCGCTGCGGCGGGCTCATCGACTTCCGCGATGACGGCTGGAGCTGCGCGCACTGCGGACTGAGCCGGCCGCCACTCGAGCTGCGCCTCGACGAGGGCACGCTGTGGGTGGAGGACGCGGAGCACGTCGACCTCGACCTCAGCCTGCCCGGCCGGGCCAGTCGCGCCAACGCCGCGATGGCGCTGGCCGCCGCCCGCGAGCTGGGAGTGGAACCGGCGCTGGCTGCTCCGCGGCTCGCGAGGGTGTCCGATGTCGCCGGTCGCTTCTCGCGCATCCGCGTCGACGGACGCGACGTCCGGCTCCTGCTGGCGAAGAACCCTGCCGGGGTCGAGGCGGTGCTCGACATCGTCGCGCCCGAACCGGGCCCGGTGGTGCTGGCCATCAACGCCGAGGCCCCGGACGGCCGCGACCCCTCCTGGCTCTGGGACGCGCCGTTCGAGCGGCTGCGGCGTCGCCCTGTCGTGGCCACGGGACGACGCGGGTCGGACCTGTCGGTCCGGCTGCACTACGCGGGGGTCGAGCACCTGACCGCGAGCAGTGTCAAGCAGGCCCTGCACCTGCTGCCCACGGGCAGCTGCGACGTCATCGCCAACTACAGCGCGTTCAGCATGGCGCGCGAGAGCCTGCGCGCCGGCGTGCAGATGTGAAGCCGTCCCGGGTCCGCATCGCGCACCTCTACCCGGAGGCGTTGGGGACCTACGGGGACGGGGGAAACGTCGACGTGCTCGCGGCGCGACTGCGTTGGCGCGACGTCGCCGCGGAGGTCGTGACGGTCCACGTCGGCAGCCCGGTACCGACGACGTGCGACCTGATCGTCATCGGTGGCGGCGAGGACGAGCCGCAGTCGGTCGCCGCCGCTGAGCTGGCCGCCTCACTGCCTGCCGCGCTCGACGCCGGTGCCGTTGTCCTCGCCGTCTGCGCCGGTCTGCAGCTGCTCGGCCACACGTACAGCACGACGAGCGGACAGACGGTCGCCGGTGCGGGGGTGCTCGACCTGACGACCGTCGCCGGCCGGCGTCGGGCCATCGGAGAGGTCCTCGCCGACCCGGTCGACCTCGAGCTGCCGCGGCTGACCGGTTTCGCGAACCACGCGGGCGAGACCCGCCTGGGTCCGGCGGCGCACCCCCTCGCGACGGTGGTGAGCGGGCCGGCCAACCACCCGGGCGGCAAGGACGAGGGTGCCGTCCAGGGCAAGGTCGTCGGCACCTACCTGCACGGGCCCGTCCTCGCGCGCAACCCCGGGCTCGCCGACCACCTGCTCCAACTGGCAACAGGGCTCGATCTCGAGGACCTGCCCGACGAGGAGGTCGAGCACCTCCGGCAGGAACGTCTTGGCCATCGTCCTGGTCCGCGCCTGAGGTGGCGATGACGTCGCGGCGCGGC
>JAVEDG010000447.1 GCA_030841245.1 Actinomycetota bacterium | reverse complement strand
GGCCCGCTCGACGACGACGAGTGGCAGGTCATGCGCCAGCACACGATCGCCGGCCAGCGCATGCTCGACAAGGTGGGCGGCAGCATGACCGAGGTCGGCGCGATCGTGCGCGCCTCGCACGAGCGCTGGGACGGCAACGGCTACCCGGACGGCGTCGCCGGCGAGGAAGTGCCGCTGCCCGCGCGCATCGTGTCGGTCGCCGACACCTTCCACGCGATCACGACGACGCGCCCCTACCGCCGCGCGCAATCCTCCGAGGCGGCCGTCAAGGAGCTGCAGTCGTGCGCCGGGACGCAGTTCGATCCCGACGTCGTCGACGCGCTCATACGCGTCCTCGAGCGACCCGGCGCCGCCACGCCGACAGAGTTCTTCGCCCGCACCGCGGCGCCCGAGCCGCCTTCCCTGCGCATCGTCAAGGACGAGGACGACCACGAGCAGGAGCTCGACAAAGCGCTGGAAGCGCAGCTGAAGCACCTCTTCTGAGCCCGGCTTCGCGGCGAAACGAGCCGCGAGCAGGTCCGGCCCGGTACAACATCCGCATGGCGCCTGCCGATCCGCTCGTCCGGCTGGATCCTGACCACGCGTCGGATGTGGGCGCGCGGTCGCTGGCGGCACTCGACGAGCTGCCCGAGGGCGCCGTCCTGCTGGCGCCGGTGCGCGACGTCGACGGCGCGGTCGCCGACCTCGCCTACGCCTACGTCAACCGCAGCGCGGCGCGGGTGATGGGACCGGCGCCGTCCGAGCTGCTCGGCCGGTGCGTGCTCGAGGCGCTGCCGGCGTTCCCGCGCGAGCTGTTCGACGACCTCGTCGCCGTGCTCGAGCGCGGCGCGCCGCTGCACACGGAGCTGGACTACAGCGACGCGTTCGCCGGCCATGCCGCGTTCTCGGGTCGCTTTCGGATCACGGCGTCGCGGCTCGGCGACGGGCTGCTCGTCGTCTACGACGACGTCTCGGCGCGCGCACAGGCGCGCAGCACCGAGCAGCGCTACGGCGCGGTGCTGGAGACGACGTCCGATTGGATCTCGATCGCCGATCGCGACCTGAAGCTCGTCTACGTCAACGCCGGCGGGCGACGGATGGTCGGCCTCGATCCCGACGAGGACATCGTGGGGCGGCGGATCGGCGACTTCTCGCCGGCGTGGGCGCGCGACGTCGTGCGGCGCGAGGCGCTGGCGGTCGCGCGCCGCGACGGCGTCTGGCGCGGCGACCTCGCGCGACTGCACCGCAACGGCCGCGAGATCCCGGTCTCCCAGGTCATCGTGGCGCGCACCGGCGACGACGGGGCGGTCGACTTCTACGCCACGATCTGCCGCGACATGACGCGCGAGCGTGCGGCGGAAGCCGCGCTGCGCGCGAGCGAGGAGCGCTTCCGCGTCGCGTTCGAGCAGGCGCCGATCGGCGTCGGGCTGCTCGACCTGCAGGGTCGCTTCGTGCAGGTCAACGACGCCTACTGCCGGACGGTGCGGCGCTCCCGCGAGGAGCTCATGCGGATGGGTCCGCAGGCGATCACGCATCCCGACGACACCGCCGCGACGACGCATGCGATCGAGCGGCTGGTCGCCGGCGAGGTGCCGGACTTCCGCTTCGAGAAGCGCTACGTCGGCTCCGAGGGCGAGACGATCTGGGCCGAGCTCAGCGCGACGGTGTTCCGCGACGGCGACGGGCAGCCGCAGTTCCTCATCGGCATGGTCCAGGGCATCGGCGAGCGGCGCGTGGCGCAGACGCTGCAGCGCAGCATGCTGACGACGCAGCTGCCGGACATCGACGGCGTCGAGGTCGCCGTCCGCTACCTGCCCGGCAGCCCCGAGACCGAGGTCGGCGGCGACTGGTACGACGTCATCCCGCTGCCCGGCGACCGCGTGGGCATCGTCATCGGCGACGTCGTCGGCCGCGGCATCGAGGCTGCCGCGACGATGAGCCAGCTGCGCACGGCGCTGCGCGCCTACGCCATCGAGGGGCTCGAGCCGGCCGAGGTCGTGCGCAAGCTGCACCGGCTCGCCGACCACCTCACCGAGGGGCTCGGCACGACGCTCGTCTACCTCGACTTCGACCCCGCGACGCGCGAGCTGCGTTACGTCAGCGCCGGGCACCTGCCGGTGCTGCACGTCGACGCGGCGGGCGAGACCTCGTTTCTGCCGGGCGCGCGCTCGAGCCCGCTCGGCACGGTGGACGCCGGCCGCGAGGTGCCGCAGGCGCGGCTCGTGCTCGAGCCCGGGGAGGCCGTGCTGCTGTACACCGACGGGCTCGTCGAGCGCCGCGACATCGGCATCATGCGCCGCCTCGAGCAGCTGCGCGAGGCGATGGCGAGCGCGCCCGAGGAGCTCGACGCGGCGCTCGAGCACGTGACGGCGCGGCTGTCGGGCGACATCGTGCGCTTCGACGACATCGCTCTGCTCGCGCTGCGCGTGCTTGACATGTGACCTTTTGGTCACCTATTCTTGGGACGTGACCGACGACGACCTCGTGTTCAAGGCGCTCGCGGACCCGACGCGTCGCTTCCTGCTGGACCGGCTCTTCGAGCGTGACGGCCGCACGCTGACCGAGCTCGAGTCCGAGCTGGAGATGTCGCGCTTCGGCGTCATGAAGCACCTACGCGTGCTCGAGGACGCGGGCCTCGTCGTCGCTCGGCGCAAGGGCCGGGAGAAGCTGCACTTCCTCAACCCGGTCCCGATCCGCCTGATCCACGACCGCTGGATCGACAAGTACACCGAGCGCCGGGTGTCGGCGCTCGCCAACCTCAAGAGCGAACTGGAGAAGCAAGCATGACTACCACGACCCAGCAGACCCCCGTCACAACGCAGGTCTATCGCGTCTACATCAAGGCGACCCCCGAGGCGATCTGGGACGCGATCACCGACCCCGACTGGACCGAGCGCTACGGCTACGGCGGCCGCGTCGAGTTCGACCTGCGTCCGGGGGGACGCGTGATCGGCTACACGAGCCCGGCGATGCGCGAGCAGGGCGCTCCGGAGGTGGCGCTCGAGGGCGAGGTCGTCGAGGCCGATCCGCCGCACCGGCTCGTCCAGACGTGGTGCCTCGTCATGGGACCTGAGATGGCGGCCGAGGGCTTCACCCGCCTGACCTACGAGATCGCGCCGATCGACGGCGGGGTCACGCGGCTGACGGTGATCCACGACCTCGAGGGCGCCCCGATCCAGGCGCAGCTGATCTCGGGCGCGTTCGAGTCCGGCGGAGGCGGTGGCGGCTGGAGCTGGATCCTGTCGGACCTCAAGTCGCTGCTTGAGACCGGCGCGCGGATGGCCGCCTGAGCGCTGGGGCGCGGTCCGCGCCCGGCTGTGACGTGGGCTGGGCGGCTGGAACGTCGCTCAGCGCCCACTCACCAGCCCTGAGGCCTTTCGGAAAAGGCATAGAATCCTCGGCAATATCTTCAGGCGATTGAAGAGGAGGGGGAAGCAATGGACCGGCCTGCCGGCCAATCCGGCCTTCTGTCCGCAGCGGCGACCTACCACATCTACCAGGACGGCGGGATCGG
>JAVEDG010000009.1 GCA_030841245.1 Actinomycetota bacterium | reverse complement strand
GTACGCCTTGCTCATGCGGTCGAAGGCGGCGGCCGCGTCGGCTCGCAGCACCTGCCCGGGCGCGCCCCACAGGGGGCACAGGGCCGAGGCCGGCATCTGGCCGTTGGAGTAGCTCGTGGTGCCCCCGCCGCCCGAGCACGTGCCGGCGACCTGGACGAGCGCGCCGCGCTGCAGCGCGAGCGCACGCGCGCGGGCCGCGGCGGCGCGACGCTCGGCCGCGATCCGGCGGGCCACCGCCATCCGGTGCGCGGTGGCCTTGGCCTGGGCCGCGGCCTGCTTGGTCCGGGCGGCGCGCGCGGCCAGCTCGGCGACCAGCGCCTGCTGCTGCTTTACGAGGGCGTCGGCGGCCTTCTTCTCGTCGGCGGCGTGCGCCTCGGCCCTCGCAGCGACGGCTCTGGCTGCGGTCGCCTGCTGCCTCGCCTCGTCCGCCACCACCTTGGCCGTGCGAACCCGCTCCACGGTGTGGCCCTGCTGGTTCCCGGCGAACGCGATGGTCCCCGCGGCCCGGGTCACCTCCGTGATCGAGTCGGCCTGCAGCAGGGCGGTGACCGTCGAGAAGTCGCTCATGGTCCCGCCGTTGACGTAGGCCGCCGACACGTAGCGGCCCAGCTCGCGCTGCTCGTAGGCGACGACCCGCTGGGCGTGCTCGAGGCGCCCCTGGGCCAGGTCGGCGGCCGCGCGGGCCAGCCGCGCCTGGTTGCGCGCGACGACGTAGCGGTCCAGCGCATGGCCGGCCTGCTGGGCGAGCAGTCCGAGGCGTTGGCGGGCCGACTGTGTGCGCAGGGCGCGCTGGCCGGCCAGGGCGTGCAACCGGGCCGCCTCGGCACGCTGCTGGCGCAGCTGTTGAGCGGTCGGCTCGTTGCCGGCGCGGGCCGGACCGGCCACCAGACCCAGCACGAGTGCGACCAGGACGAGTACCGCGGAGACGGCCAACGGGGCGCGCGGAGACGCCAGGTCGGGAGATCGCACGAGCGAGTACTCCAGGGGAAGACGACGGGTTGGCTTTGGCAACGTACCTGAGGCATCGGCCCGTTCACGGCACATGTTGACCGGTTGTGTCGGCCGATCCGGGATCAGCCCGCCGGGGAGCGTTGTGCCGCCGGGTTGAGCCAGAAGTTGATCATGGGCTGGGGGAGGGGAGGGGCGACGTCGGCGGTCGTGGCTGAGGCGGCCGGCTCAGGAAGCCGGCTCCGCCGGGTCCTCGGCCAGGTAGTCGGCCAGCCGGTCCAGCCCGCGCTCGACGTACCGGTGGTATCCCGCGGCCGAGACGCCCAGCCCGCCTCGGCTGACCATCTCGTCGGTCAGGGGGTCAGGCCCCAGCCGGGCGCCGCGGCGGCCCCGGCGCTGCCGCGGGACACGCACCGGCGCCTCGACCGGGGCGACGCTCCGGCCGTACGTCCAGACCAGCACGGTCACCATCGCCGCCACGACGGCGAGCGCCACGAGGAACGAGATCGCGGTGACCATGTCGCCAAGCCTGCCGAGTCAGCCGGGAGCACGCCGCCGGATCGCAGAGTTCTTTACCAACCTGAGTCCACCGGCGCCAGGAGCTTCACGCAGGCGAGGGCCGCGTCACCCGCTCACGAGCCGCGTCTCAGGTGCCGTCGCGCTGGTGCAGCATCGAGACCAGGGCGGCGCGGTCTCCGGCCGCCGCGTCACGATCGCGTCCGGCCCACAGCCGGTCGACCGCCCCCGGGTCACCGGTGAGGATCGGGGCTGGCCCTTCGGTCCCGAACTCACGGCGCTCCGCCACCCGGTCACGGTGCTCCGCCACCCGGTCACGTTCGTCCGCATCGTGCAGAATGCGGCCCAGCCGCCCACCGGGTACCTCGACATCGAGGACGTCCCGCTCCACGACGAGCGAAAGCGCACCGCCGCTGGCCAGGTCTCGGCCCGGTGGTTTGGACCTCTGCTCAGCCATCGCGATCTTCTCCAGACCTCTGGCGCAACGAGCGCCTGGGTCCGGGGCGGTCACCGTGCACATCCCCATGCACTCGTGACGCTACTCCGAAGTAACCAGGCAAAGGGGTTTCGCGACGGTCGGATGTCCAGGACGCGGCGACAACGGTCAGCCTTCCGATGCAGCTGACGACGCCATGCGCCGATAATGGACATTATGTCAATCTACGCTCGCGCGGGGCAATGCCCCGGGTCCCCCGCAGCACGCTAGAAAGGGCCTGTGACCGGACGCCTGCACCACCTGATCATCGATGCCGCCGACCTCGAGGCCGAGGCGAGCTTCTGGTCCAGGCTGCTCGGACAGCCCGTGACGTACCGCAGCGACGACTTCGTCGTCGTCGCGGCCGACGACGCGAGCTCGGGCCTCGGCTTCCAGCTGGCGCCGGGCCAGCGGCCACCGACCTGGCCCGACCCCGACGTGCCGCAGCAGATGCACCTGGATGTGATGGTGGACGACCTCGACGCGGCCGACGCCGAGGTGCGGTCGCTGGGGGCCCGGCCGCTGGGCGGCCACCACGTCTACGCCGACCCGGCGGGACACCCGTTCTGCCTCATCCCGCGGCCCGGCTGGGCGGCACCGGTCGACGGCGGTCCGTCGTGACGGCGGCCGGCTGAGGTTTCCTTCGGCCTCAGGCGGTCACCACCACGTCATGAGCCGTGAAAGGACCGACACCACCGCGCGCGGTGGCCCGACGTACGACGTGCCCGGCGCGGACGCGCGCCGCCCGCGCGAGATACCGCGCCGCGGCTGGTGGCAGATCCTGCGCCGGTCCTGGCGGGAGGCCAAGTCCGACCAGGTGCCGCTGATCGCCGCCGGCGTCGCGTTCTATGCGTTCCTGTCGATCGTGCCGACGCTCATCGCCACGGTGCTGCTCTACGGCCTGGTCGCCAGTCCCTCCCAGGTCAGCTCGCAGGTCGACCAGGTCGGCTCGGCGCTGCCGAGCTCGGCCCGCCAGCTGCTCGTACAGCAGATGCACAGCCTGACCCGCACCGACCAGCAGTCGCTCGGGATCGGCCTGCTCATCGCCCTGCTCGTCGCGCTGTGGAGCGCCTCCGGCGGGATGGGCAACCTGATCACCGCCGTCAACATCACGTACGACGAGGACGAGGATCGCAACATCGTCAAGCGCAAGGGGCTGGCCCTCCTGCTGACGCTCGGCGCGATCGTCTTCACCGTGGTGGCGATCGGCCTGGTCGCCGTGCTGCCCGCCGTCCTGGGCTCGCTGGGCCTGCCGGCGATCGCCCAGGTGGCCGTCCAGGCGGTCCGCTGGGTGGGCCTGGTCGTCGCGATGATGGTCGCGTTGGCGGTCCTCTACCGGGTCGCGCCGGACCGTGACGCCCCCCGGATGCGCTGGGTGTCGGTCGGTGCGGTCACCGCCACGATCCTGTGGGTGATCGCCTCGATCGGGTTCTCGCTGTACGTCGAGCACTTCTCGTCGTACGGCAAGACGTACGGCAGCCTGGCCGGCGTCGTGGTCCTGCTCCTCTGGCTCTGGATCACCAACTACGTCGTGCTGCTCGGCGCCGAGATCAACGCCGAGACCGAGCAGCAGACGGCGCTGGACACCACCACGGGTGACCCGCTGCCGATGGGCCGGCGCGGCGCGGTGAAGGCTGACTCGATGCCCGGCGACCCCGGACCGCGCTGACGACCGTCGACGGTCGGTGTGCGCCTCCGATCAGGGGCGGCGGCCCGCAAGGACGCAGAACTCGTTCCCCTCCGGGTCGGCGAGTACGACCCAGCTCGCATCGCCCTGGCCGACGCCGGCGTGTCGAGCACGTAGGTCGAGCAGGCGACGGACCTGTTCGTCCTGCTCCCTGTCGGTCGGGTTGATGTCGAGGTGAAGCCTGTTCTTGACGGTCTTGCCCTCGGGCACGGGCGCGAAGGTCAACGTCGGTGGCACCGGCCCGATCTGGTTCTTGCCGTCAGGCACCATCGGGGAAGCCAATCGTGACAGTTCCGTCGTCCTCGTCCTGCACCACGTAGTCAAGGACCGAGCACCAGAACCGGGCGAGACCCTTGGGATCGGCACAGTCGATCGCAAGCTCGGTGAACTTGCTGGTCATGTCAGGACCTCCCGGTCAAGGTGACGGGTCCGCCAAAGGCCACCCCCTGCAGGAAGTTTGACTCACTCCATTCACCTCTGTTCGAACATATGTTCTAATAGTGGGCATGCGCTGGGACGCGTTGCGACTGGGCGACGACGATGGCGGCCCTGGCCCCGAGGGCCGGGTGCCGCTGCTCCCCCGCGGCGCCGTGACCCGCACGTTCGACACCCCGGGGTTCCGCGGCATCACGGTGCACGAGGTCACCGCGAGGTCGGCCCTCAACAAAGTGCCAGAGGCCTCGCAGATGCCGTTCCGCTGGACCATCAACCCCTACCGGGGCTGCACGATGGCGTGCACCTATTGCCTGGCCGAGGACACGTTGGTGCTCATGGCCGACGGCCGGTCCCGACCCATCCAAGACATCCGAGCCGGGGACCGCGTCTACGGCACAACGCGGGTCCGCGGGCAGGTGAGGTACGTCGAGACGGAGGTTAGTGACAGCTGGCGATCGGTCCGGAGAGCGGTTCGCGTGACCCTCGAGAACGGCAACTCGATCGTCGCCAGCCCGGATCATCGATTTCTCTCCGACCGCGGCTGGAAGCATGTGCTCTCGGGATCGTGCTGGAGCGCTGTGCAGCGCCCGCGACTCACCACGAGAAACCAGCTGCGTGGTTTCGGTGCCTCGTTCGAAGGGCCGAAACATGACGAGCAGTACCGCAGGGGTTACCTCACGGGGATGATCCGCGGCGACGCGAACCTCAAGCGCTACCCGTACACCCGCGGGGGACGAGCCAACGCGGACGTCTATCGGTTCAGGCTCGCCCTGACTGATGCAGAGCCACTCGCGCGCTCTCGCGACTTCCTCGAAACCTTCGGCGTCGCGACCACGTCGTTCTCCTTCCTGAGCGCGCCAGAGGTCCATCGAGCGATGGAGGCGATCAGGACGTCTCGCAAGGCGGACTTCGAGACGATCAGCCGGCTGGTGGCATGGCCCACGACGGACGAGCTCGACGATCAGTGGAAGCTGGGCTACCTCGCCGGCATCCACGATGCCGATGGAAGCCACTCCCGTGGCGTCTTGCGCATCTCGAACACCGACCGCGAGATCATCGAGCACACCTGCGAAGCGATGGACCACTTCGGCTTCGCCTACCGCATCGAGGACCCCGGCCTGGCAAACGGCATCCGGACAGTCCGGTTGACCGGAGGAGCGACCGAACGGCTTCGCTTCTTCGCCATCACCGACGTCGCGACCACGAGGAAGCGATCGTTCCTGGGCATGGCGGTGAGAACCAAGACGAGGATCCGTTCGATCGAGGACCTCGGCCTGGATATGCCCATGTTCGACCTGACGACCGGCACCGGCGATTTCATCGCGAACGGCGTCGTGAGCCACAACTGCTTCGCTCGCAAGACGCACGAGTACCTTGACCTCGACTCCGGCCACGACTTCGACTCACAGATCGTCGTGAAGACCAACGTGGGCGAGGTGCTGCGCCGTGAGCTGGCGCGGCCGACCTGGCGGGGCGAGCACGTGGCCATGGGCACCAACGTCGACTGCTACCAGCGTCTCGAGGGCCGTTACCAGCTGATGCGCGAGATCATCGCGGCGCTCACCGAGGCGGCCAACCCGTTCTCGATCCTCACCAAGAGCGCTCTCATCCTGCGCGACCTGGACCTGCTGCGGACGGCCGCCGAGGTGACCGATGTCTCCGCCGCGCTCTCGGTCGGGTCGGTCGACCGGGAGCTGCGGGGCCAGGTAGAGCCGGGCGCGCCACCCCCTGAGCGCCGGCTCGACGTCGTACGCCGGTTGACCGACGCCGGCATCGCGACCGGCGTCCTGATGGCACCGATCCTGCCGTTCCTCACCGACTCGGACGAACAGCTCGACGAGACGGTGGCCGCCATCGCCGCATCGGGGGCGACGTTCGTCTCCCCGATCGTGCTGCACCTGCGGCCGGGCGCCCGCGAGTGGTGGCAGGCCTGGCTGCGCCGCGAGCGGCCCGACCTCCTCCCCCGCTACTCCGCCCTGTACGGCACTCGCAGCTACGCGCCCTCCTCCTACACCGATGCCATCGGCCGGCGCGTCACGGAGCTGGCCCGCCGGCACGGCGTCGGTCGCGACCAGGTGGTGTGGCGTCGCAGCGGACACGAACGGGCGCTGCGCAACACCGGCCGCTCCCCCACCACACCCCCGAAGCCGCCGCCGGCGGAGCAGCTGACCCTGGTCTGACCCCCGACGTCGACCGCTCGACGACGACACCGTCGGCGAAGAAGACACCGGCGGTCTCTGCCTCGTAGATGCCGTACTGCTGCAACGGCCACCAGTCGCCGATCCGCTCGGTGAAGATGCGGAAGGCGTCCTCCTGGCTGCGCCGCACCGTCACGGTGCTGGGCTGCGGTCATGACTGTGCTCCTTCCGCGAAGTCCTTGAACGCGGCCAGCGCCGCGTCCCAGAAGCCGTCGAGATAGGCCCGCAGCTCGGTCACCCCGTCCAGGTCCACCCGGTAGACGCGCCGGTTGCCCTCACGCCGCTCGGTCACCAGGCCCGCCTCCCGCAGGACGCGCAGGTGCTGGGACACCGCCGACTGCGAGACCGGCACCCCGGACGTGAGGTCCCCGACCGAGCGCGGTCCCCACCGGAGACCCTCGAGCACCGCTCGGCGGGTCGGGTCCGCCATCGCGGTCAGCACCCGTGCTGCATCAGCCATGACTAATATTAGTAGTGGCTAATGGACCGTGTGTCAATCCCCGCACCCACTCCGGTTAGGGTTCCCTCCTCATGTCCCGCACCGACCAGCTCGCGGCACCCGGACCGCTTGTCGACGACCAGGCGGTGACGTTCCGGGTGGCCGACCCCGGTCACGAGCTGCGCAGCGTGCGGCTCTACCAGGAGGTCGGCGTCCCCGGCGACCGCCTCGACCTGCGGTGGCAGGCCGGAGTGTGGTCGCTGCACCTGGCCCGGCCGGCGGTCGACCGCATGGAGTACCTCTTCCAGGTGACCGGGCCGGACGGGGGCGAGGACTGGGTCCGCGACCCGGGCAACCCGAGCCGAGTGGGGGGTGCCTTCGGCGACAAGTCGGTCCTGGAGTTTCCTGGGTACCGGCCGCCGCGGTGGCTCGTCGGCCCCCCGCCACGACGGGGGCGGCTGCGCGAGCTCGCCGTGCCCGCCCGCTCTCTCGGCTCGCAGGTCGGGGCCCGCGTCTGGTCCCCGCCCGACGTGCTCGACACTGAGCAGCTGCCCCTGCTGGTGGTCCACGACGGCCCGGAGTACGACGTGCTCGCCTCGCTGACGACCTACCTCGGCGTACTCGTCGAGCGCCGCGTCGTCGCACCGCTTCGCGCTGCACTTCTCGACCCGGGTGAGCGCAACGAGTGGTACTCCGCGAACGGCGCCTACGCCCGCGCGCTCGCTCTCGCCGTGCTCCCGCGGCTGCGTGAGGCGGCGCCCACGACGACGGTGATCGGGATGGGGACCAGCCTCGGCGCCCTCGCGATGCTGCACGCACACCGACGCCACGACGGTCTCGTCGATGCTCTGTTCCTGCAGTCCGGCAGCTTCTTCCACCCGCGCCACGACGCCCATGAACGACGGTTCGCGCGCTACGACCGGGTGGTGCGTGCCGTTGACGAGATCCTTCGCGCCGGCGGGTACCGCTCCCCTGTCCCCGCGGTGCTCACCTGCGGCGCGATCGAGGAGAACCTGGCCAACAACCGCATCATGGCCCGGGCCCTCGCCGCGCAGGGCTACGACGTCACCCTGCGTGAGGTCCCCGACGTTCACAACTACACCGGTTGGCGTGACGCGTTCGACCCCCACCTGACCGGGCTGCTGCGGCTGGTGGCGCGATGAGGCACATCGAGCTCCCGGGGCCGGACAACTGGCGCGGCCAGGTGGTCGTCCACGGCCACTGGGGCCGGCCGGTGCTCGTGTTCCCGTCCGAGGCGGGCAGCGCCTGGGACTTCGAGAACAACGGCATGGTCGAGGCCGTCCGCTGGCTGCTGGACTCCGGCCGGGTGAAGTTCTACTGCGTCGACTCGGCGGACGCCCTCACCTGGTCGGACCGGTCGGTCCCGCTCGAGGAGCGTGCCCGCCGTCACGACGTCTACGAGCAATGGGTCGTGGACCAGGTCGTGCCGTTCGTCCGCGACGACTGCGGCGGCCGCGCCGACGTCGCCACCCTCGGGATGAGCCTCGGCGGCTACCACGCGGCCAATGTCTCGCTGCGTCACGCCGACCTGTTCCCGCTCGCCATCAGCCTGTCCGGATCCTTCGACCCCGGGCAGTGGCACGCCTGGGGCGAACGGGGCGACGCGGCGTACTTCCACAACCCCATGGACTACGTCGCGCACCTGCACGGGGACCATCTCGACTGGCTGCGGCAGCACGTCTACCTCGTGCTCGTGGTCGGCCAGGGAGCGTGGGAGATCGACCCGACCGGTGCGCTGCCGAGCACGCTGCGGTTCGCCGAGCTGCTCGCCGGCCAGGGCCTCCCGCACGAGCTCGACGTGTGGGGCCACGACGTGCCGCACGACTGGCCATCCTGGCGCTCCCAGCTGGCCTACCACCTGCCCCGGTTCTGCTAGGAGAGGCGATGACCGACTCGAGGCACCTGCTCGGCCTGCTGCTCGGCACCGAGAACGACTGGCCCAGGGTCTTCGAGGCCCTCGTCGCGCGGCTGGGACCGGTCACCGACTCGACCGGCAGCACGCACACGTACGACGTGGAGCGTCTCACGGTCGAGCCGTTCGACCTGCGCGACAAACCGGCGTACGACCTGGTCATCGACCGGCTCGCCTACTGGTACTACCACCCGCGGGAGTGGCTGAAGAAGGTGGCGCTTATGGACGGCGTCTACCTGCTCAACTCGCCATTCACGTTCCAGGCCATGGAGAAGCACGCCGCCTACTGCGCGATGATCCGGCTCGGTCTCAGGGTGCCGGTCACCGTGCTCGTCCCCTACAAGAACCCGATCGACAACGCGAAGTACGCCTACACCTCCGAGCAGTACAACCGCGCGTTCGACCTCGACTCGGTCGCCGAGAAGGTCGGTTATCCCTTGTTCATGAAGCCGTACGACGGTGGGGCCTGGCGTGGTGTGTCGCGCATCCGCGACGCGGACGAGCTGCACCGCGCCTACGACGAGTCCGGCGAGATGCTCATGCACCTGCAGGCCTCGGTCGAGGGCTACGACGTGTTCGCCCGCTCACTGTCGATAGGCGCCGAGACGATGGTGATGAAGTTCGACCCGGACAGGCCGATGCACGGCCGCTACTCGGTGGATCATGAGTTCCTCACACCCGACGTCGGTGACGAGGTGCTCTCGATCGGGCGGATCGTCAACGCGTTCTTCCGCTGGGAGTTCAACTCGTGCGAGACCTTGGTCCGCGGCGGTGACGTCTATCCCATCGACTACGCGAACGCGTGCCCCGACGTCGCCATCACGTCGCTGCACTACTACTTCCCGTGGGCGATGAAGGCGCTCGTCAAGTGGGCCGTGTTCGCGACGGCGACGGGACGCCGAACCACACCCTCCTTCGACCCGACGCCGTGGTTCGAGCCCGCGGACCGCACGGACCTCTCCTACGACGAGAAGCTGAGCACCTACCGCCAGCTCGCGGACGACTACTTCGAGACCGAGCGCTACCACGACTTCTGCGCGTCGCGGATGCCGGAGATCGACGAGGTCGTGCTGGACTACATCGACGGCCCGGACTTCGACCGGGTCCTCGTGGACACCGTCACCGCGACGTTCCCGGCCCACGAGCACGACGAGTTCATCGCCCACTTCCGTGGCCTGCTCGCCCTGTGGGTGCGCGACGAGCAGGCCCGGCTGACGCGCTGACCCGTCAGCTCCGCCAGGCCAGCGGAGTGCTTGTGCTGCTGCCGAAGGTGAACGCGATCGTCGGCTTGCCGCCGTACGACCCGTTGGTGAGCAGCCACAGGCCGCGCCGATAGACGCCCGGCTCGCTTCGCCCGTCACGGTCCCAGTCGCCGACCACCGGCTTGAAGCCCACTGCGCCGAGGTCGAAGGTGCGCCCGGTAGCGCCGTCGACGTTGCGGTTCGTGACCCGCCACGTGCCCGAGTGGTAGGTGCCAACGGTCTCGATGCCGTCACCGTCCCAGTCACCGGCCACCGGCCGCCCGCTCGTGGCGCCGAACGTGAAGTCGCTCGTGGCCGGCCCGGCGGAACGGGTCGTCCGCAGCAGGAACTCGCCATGGCGGTAGACCCCGATGTCGGTCCTGCCGTCACCGTTCCAGTCGCCGACGACGGGCTGGTCACCGGCCTGGCCGAACGTGAAGGACACCGGATGGGTCCCGTGCAGGAAGTACCACAGCTTCCAGGTGCCGTCCGAGAAGATCGCCGGGGTCGACGAGCCGTTGCCGTCCCAGTCCCCTGTCACCGGGATGCCGTCACCGGGCGTCCGGTGCAGCGTGATGTCGGCCGGACCGCCGCTCAGGTGGCGACGGAGCGACCAGGTCGCGCCGTCCACGTGCGCGGGTAGTGACCTGGCCGGTGGGACGACCTCGACCCCGAAGGACTGGTCACCGGCGACCACTTGGTCGAGGCGCGCAACGCCGGTCGTCGTCCTCCCGGTCCCCGTGTCGCTCGTCGGCTCGGTCTCCAGCGTCGCGGTCAGGTCGTTGCCCCGGGGGGCACCGGCGATGCCGTCGAGGACCGAGGGGAAGTCGTCCGAGGCGCTGCTGCTGGCCGGCGCGTCGACGAAGTCTCCGCCGCCGCTGCCACCCCCGCCGCTCACGTCGAGGAACGCGAAGCCGGGCGCCGCGCTCGGTGGCACCACGACTTGCAGCGCGACGGTCCGCCGCGCCGTTGACTGGAAGGGTGCCAGCGTGACGCGCAGGTTGAGCCGGCTGCCGGCCTCGGCACGCAGGGTGTCTTGATCGTGCAACGCCGTCCAGACGCCGTCCGGGGACCGCGCCTCGATCCCGAGGATGCTCAGCGAGTTGTTCTGGTTGCTGATCGATGCGCTCACGTCGACCCCGTCGACCGTCACCTTCTCGAAGGGGTTGGACTGGATCGTCGAGAGGTCGTCGAAGAGCTCGAAGATCGAGCCGAACGAGATGTCGAACTGGTCAGCGAACTGGTTGGTCCGCGACACCTCCCAAGGCGACCCGTCGGCACGCCGGCCGTGGGCGGTCCAGGTCATGGTCGAGGAGCCGGGGCCGACCTGGTCGAAGACCCGGTCGAAGTTCGACAGCAGGTGGAATGCCGCGACGTCGGGCAAGGCGCCGGGCACGGTGACGTCGGTCTCGCCGTCACGGGACCGGGCGCCGGACGCGATGCTCGACGTGATCGCGGCCGCGTCGGGTAGTGCGCCCAGGGTCGCGTGCAGGCCGAGCAGCCGGTCCTGGTCGACGGTGCCGACCCGGCCGCCGAGGTTCGCAACCTTGAACGGGACGCCGAGCGAGTCGGGCTGCACGTAGAGCACGTCGGCTGTGTGGGCCGTCATCGTGCTGGGGCCGAAGAAGCCCAAGGGGTGCCCGAAGGCCAGGGCCTCGCCGTCGCACACCGCGGTGGTGGTGCCGATGCCTCCCGAGGTCAGGTCGCCGTAGGACACGGTGGCCGCGAAGTTGCCTCCGGGCACGATGTCGGCCGGGTCAGCGACGTCACCGGGGCCGACGCTGCCCGCGGCGTACGGGTGCACGCCGGCGATGCCCAGTCGGTCGGCGAATGCGCGCAGGCGCGACCCGCGTACGCCCGACACGGCCAGGGGCACCGGTATCGGTGAGAGGCCGCCGTCGACCTGCGTCGTGGTCGCCGCTCCGCTGCTCACCAGCGCCCGCTGGATCCGCGTCGGCAGCGCCACGTGCTTGGCCAGCGGCGCGGCGTTCAGCGCCGCGTCCGGGGCGAGCAGGTCCTGCCCCATCGTCTCGGCCGGGGTGATCCCCGCGATGTTCGAGGCCCCGAACGAGAGCCCGTAGGACACCGAGCCGATCAGCTCGTCTGTGCCGTCGTCGTACACGGGGGACCCTGACATCCCCTCCCACACGCCTCCGGCGTCGGTGAGAGCCGGTGACGACAGGTCGGCGATGATCATGTCGACGCCAGGTGCGATGCCGTCCGTGATCACGCCCTTGACGGTGGCCGTGAACGGCTCGGGCGTGGTGCCCTGGCTCACGGTCAAGCCGTGACCGGTCAGCCCGGCGACGACGTCGCTCACCGGCATCGCGTCGAGGCACGATGCCGTTGCTGCCGCCCGGGCCACGCCGGGCAACGCCATGGCGAGCAGGCTCGCCGCAGCCAGCGGAAGGACGGCGATACGGACACGTCCGAAGGGCGTGCGCATGAGGGGGACCCCCGTCGCTCAGGCAGTGGTGGCTCACCGTAGCGGTGCGAACCCAGCCGGTGTGGACAGTTGGGCCGATCTGCGGTGACCCATGGCCCGTCCGGATGGTTTCTCAAGCCACGCCGGGCGGGTTTCGCCGCGCTACCGGCCACGAGGCCGGCGCTCTGCCATCCTCCTGGCGACAGCCTCGTCCGGTGACGCCGGAGACCAGAGTGGGAGCCCCGCGTGATCGAACTGCACATGACCTTGACCCTCGGGGTCGTGCTGAGCGAGGCCCATGAGCGCGGTCTCCACGTCGACGTCGAGACCCGCTCCGGACGCGTCTACGGCGACGTGACGGTGGCGGCGCTGGACCAGTTCTGCATCGTCCTGCTCACGTCCGGCCCTGGTGGTCGGGCCCACGTCGTCACGCGGGACCACGTCGTCGCGGTGTCGATGGACCGACGTTCGCTGCTCGAGATCGAACCGAACGTCGGGAAGCGCACCTCGGCCCGCCCGCAGCCGGCCCACGTCGGCGAGCGCGTGGGCTGAGCCGAGCCCGCGGTCGACCGGCGATCAGTCCGGAACCGCCCAGGTGTGCACCGGCTCGTTCGAGTGCATGTTCTCGACATAGCCGCGCATCATCTCGCCCAGCGCGCGGGACCGGTCGTGGTGCTCGTAGTAGCGGTGGAAAGCATCTGCCTGCCAGGCCGCGCCGTTGCGCCCGGTCAGGCAGCGACCCTCGATGATGCCCAGCAGCCGGTCGATGTCGGCACCGTCGATGCCCCACTCCTGCAGCCCCTCCGCCGCCATCGGGAGCAGCCGGCGAAGCACCAGCTCGGTGGCGGCCACCTCCCCTACCCCGGGCCAGTAGATCCGCGCGTCGATACCGTGCCGCGCGCCGTTGTGGAAGTTCTCCTCGGCCGCGGAGAACGACATGGCCGACCACACGGGGCGGTCCGCCTCGGCGAGCACCTTGACCAGCCCGTAGTACAACGCCGCGTTGGCCTGGACGTCGGAGACCGTCGGCCCGGCCGGCAGGCACCGGTTCTCCACGCGCAGGTGCGGCTTGCCGCGGACCACGTCGTACACGGGTCGGTTCCAGCGGTAGATGGTGCCGTTGTGCAGCCGCAGCTCCGCCAGCTGCGGCACGTCCCCGCGTTCCAGCACCTCCAGCGGGTCCTCGTCCTCGACGACGGGCAGGAGGGAGGAGAAGTAGCGCACGTTCTCCTCGAAGAGGTCGAAGATCGAGGTGATCCAGCGCTCCCCGAACCACACCCGAGGACGCACGCCCTGAGCCTTCAGCTCGTCGGAACGGGTGTCGGCGGCCTGCTCGAACAGCGCGATCCGGGTCTCGCGCCAGAGCTCCTTGGCGAAGAAGAAGGGTGAGTTCGCCCCCAGCGCCAGCTGGACCCCGGCGATCGCCTGGGAGGCGTTCCAGTGCGCCGCGAACGTCTCGGGGTTCACCTGCAGGTGCAGCTGGACGCTGGTGCACGCCGCCTCTGGCGCGATGCTGTCGGCGTACGTCGAGAGCCGCTCCACGCCGTCGATCGAGATGTGGATGTCCTCGCCCCTCGCCGCGAAGACCTGCTCGTTGAGCAGTGCGTAGCGGGGGTTGTCGCTGAACGTGGCCTCGGTCAGGTGCTCCGGGCGGACGGTGGGCAGGATGCCGATCATCACGACGTTCGCGTCGGCCCGTCTGGCCACCTCGTTGGCATGGTTGAGACTGGCGCGCACCGCGGTCTCGAGATCGGCGAAGACCGAGCCGTCGAGCAGGTGCGGCGGGATGTTGATCTCGATGTTGAACTGCGCCAGCTCGGTCTGGAAGTCGGGGTCGGCGATGAGCTCGAGCACCTTGGCGTTGACCATCGCCGGGGCCCCGGAGTCGTCGGCCAGGTTGAGCTCGATCTCCAGGCCCATGCTGCGGCGCTCGGTGTCGAACCGGGACTCGGCGAGCATCCGCGCGAACACGTCCAGGCAACGGCGCACCTTCTGGCGGTACCGCTGCCGGTCCTCGCGGGTGAACTTGGTGGCCGCGACGTCCTGGCCCATCGCTGCCTCCTTCCCCCCC
>JAVEDG010000007.1 GCA_030841245.1 Actinomycetota bacterium | reverse complement strand
CCGGCCGATCACGGTCACCGACTCCTACCGCAGCTATGCCGCCCAGGTCGCCTGCCGGGAGCAGAAGGGCGACCTGTGCGCCACCCCCGGCACCTCCAACCACGGCTGGGGCACCGCAGTCGACCTCGGCGACGGCGTCAACTCCTACGGGACCGTCTCCTACGACTGGATGAAGGCCAACTCCACGCGGTTCGGCTGGTTCCACCCCTCCTGGGCGGAGCCCGGTGGCAGCAAGCCCGAGCCCTGGCACTGGGAGTTCGCGGGCTGAAGTCCGGGTCCACCCCGGCGGCTCTACGCTGCCGAGCATGGAAGGGTCCGGGCCGGCGAGGTTCGCCTTCCTGGAGCACGACGGGCCGATCGCGTTCGCCCATCGCGGCGGTGCCGCCGGCGCCCTGGAGAACTCCTTCGAGGCCTTCGCCCGGGCCGTCGAGCTGGGCTACCGCTACCTCGAGACCGACGTCCGGGCGACCTCGGACGGCGTGCTGCTGGCCTTCCACGACCGGATCCTGGACCGGGTCACCGACCGGTCGGGCACCGTCTCGCAGCTGCCCTTCGCCGAGGTCCGGCGGGCTCGGATCTCGGGGACGGCGCCGATCCCGCAGGTCGCGGACCTGCTCGAGGCCTGGCCGGACGTGCGGCTCAACATCGACGTCAAGGACGAGGCTGCGCTCGGCCCCCTGGTCGAGCTGGTCCGCCGGGCGGGGGTGCTCGACCGGGTCTGCGTGGCGTCGTTCTCCCCGCGCCGACTCAGCGCCGTACGCCGTGCCCTGGGCCCGTCGCTGTGCACCTCGCTGTCCCCGCTCGGCGTGGCCCGGCTGCGCCTGGCGGCCGGGCTGCCGCCTGTCGCACGGTTGGGGCCGGCCCTGGCCCCCTGCGCTCAGGTCCCGGTCCGGGCACGGGGTGTGACGCTCGTCACACCCGGGTTCGTCCGGACGGCGCACCGGTGGGGGGTGCGGGTGCACGTCTGGGTGGTCGACGAACCCGCGGAGATGAACCGACTGCTCGAGCTGGGCGTGGACGGGGTCATGACCGACGATCTGGTCGCGCTGCGGGACGTCATGGCCGCTCGCGGCCGGTGGCCCCCGCCTTGACCCGCCGGCGGATCCCACGACAGGGTGCCGTCGGCGGTTCAGGCCGGTTTGCAACGGGAATCCTCATCAGGTCCAGATCGTTGGACCGACTGATGCGGTGGAAATCCGCGATCGCGGGGGACCCCAATCCAGGAGGACACAAGCATGGCTGAGCGAGCACTGCGCGGCTCGCGTCTGGGCGCCCAGAGCTACGAGAACGACAACGGCGTCGAGATGGCGCCGCGGCAGAGCGTGAGCTACGACTGCCCCAACGGGCACCGGTTCGCGATGCCCTTCTCGCTCGAGGCCGACGTCCCTGACGTGTGGGAGTGCGGCATCTGCGGCTCGGAGGCCCTCCGAGTGGACGGGACCCGCCCGGAGCCCAAGAAGGCAAAGCCTGCGCGCACCCACTGGGACATGCTCCTGGAACGGCGTAGCGTGAAGGAGCTGGAGGTGCTGCTCGCCGAGCGGCTGGAGCACCTCCGGGCTGGACAAGGGGCGGCCAGAAGCGCGTCACGCAGCCGGGGCCAGCGCAAGTCGGCCTGACCGGCGCCGTCGAGCCGCAGTCCCCGGACCGCTCGGCAGGACGAGACAAGCTGCCCCCACGGGCTCCGGGTCGCGTCGCTACCCCCCGGCGACGCGGCCCGGGTCCGACTCCGGCCCCGCCGGAGGGTGACGTGTCCCGTCAGGGGGTCGTTCGTCGTCCACGACCTGGCCGCGCACCACCCGCGGGTCCGTGCCCGCCCCGAACCCTTCTGCCCCGGGCCCGCCGCCACCTGGCCACCGCATGAAGCGGATGTCGCCGTGCGAGACCATCGCGGTGGCCTTGCGCGCGAGGAACCAGCCGATCAGGCGGCGGAACAGCGGCCGGGTGAACGGGAGCACGAGGGCGAAGCCGAAGACATCGGTCACCAGGCCCGGCGTCAGCAGCAGCGTGGCGCCGACCAGCAGGAGGGCCCCGTCGGCCAGCTCCCGGGTCGGGAGGCCGCCGGCGGCGGAGGCTTCGCGCAGCGCGAGCCAGGTCCGCCGGAGCTCGCGCTTGACCAGCCAGGCCCCGAACAGGCTGTCGGCGATGAGCAGCGCGACCGTCGGCGCCGCGCCGATCACCTGACCGACCTGGATCAGGACGTAGATCTCCAGCACGGGCACCGCGATGAACGCGATGAACAGCAACCAGCCCATGCCTCTAGCCTCCCTCACGCGCGGGTTCGCGCCGCCGTTGCCAGGCGCGGGCCGGACGCCCCGCTCCCCAGACCGTGACCCGCCACAGCGCCTCGCGCACGATGGCGCCGCTCATCTTGCTCCGGCCGTACTGACGCTCGACGAACTCGATCGGAACCTCGACGACGGTCAGCCCGAGCCGTTGGGTGCGCCAGGCCAGGTCGACCTGGAAGCAGTAGCCGGTGCTCGCCACGTCGTCCAGGCCGATCGCCTCCAGCGTCTGCCGGCGGAACACCCGGAAGCCGCCCGTGGCGTCGCGCAGCGGCAGCCCCAGGGCCAGCCGGACGTAGGTGTTGCCGCCCCGCGACAGGAGCTGGCGCGAGGCCGGCCAGTTGACCACGCTGCCACCGGGCACCCAGCGGGAGCCCAGCACCAGGTCGGCGCGGTCCAGTGCCGCCAGCAGGGTCGGCAGCTGCTCCGGCTGGTGCGAGCCGTCGGCGTCCATCTCGACCAGCACGTCGTAGCCCCGTGACAGGCCCCAGCCGAAGCCGGCCACGTAGGCCGCGCCCAGCCCGGCCTTGCGATCGCGGTGGAGCACGTGCACCGCGTCGTCGGCCGAGGCCAGGCCGTCGGCCAGCGCTCCGGTCCCGTCCGGGCTGGCGTCGTCGACGACCAGGACGTCGGCCTCGGGGACCGCCGCGCGCAGCCGGGCGACCACCGACTCGATGTTCTCCCGTTCGTCGTACGTCGGGACGACTACCAGCGTGCGTCCGGGCCCGCTCACGCCGGGTCCCTGCGTCGGGCGGAGACGACGCCCAGCAGCGCGGCTGCCAGGGCCAGCCCGCTCAGCCCCCACTCGAGCCAGGGCCCGATCCGTGCCGCCAGGGTGCGCCCCTGCCGCAGCGGGACCTCCGCGACCAGCGTCCGGGCCACCCGCTCCGGCGTCTGCGCCACCACGTGCCCGTCGGGGCGCACGATCGCGCTGATGCCGCTGGTCGAGGCGACCAGCACGGACCGGCCGAACTCCATCGCGCGCAGCCGGGACATCGCCATCTGCTGGGCCGGCTGCGCTGTGCCGTTGTATGTCGCGTTGTTGGTCTGGACCACCAGCACCGTGGCGCCGCCGTCGACGACGTCGCGGACGAGCCCGTCGTAGGCGACCTCGAAGCAGATCACGTCACCAACCGGCACGTTGCCGAGATCGAGGTTGCCCGGCTCGGTGCCGGCGTAGAAGTCCTTGGGGATCTGGTCCAGTCGCGAGGTGAGCCCGCTGAGCTGCTTGCGGAAGGGGATGTACTCCCCGAACGGGACGGGATGGCGCTTGACGTAGCGCTGCCCGGGTCCGCCCTGCGGCGTCCAGACGATGCCGGTGTTGCTGATGTGGTCGGCATCGGGGCCGTCGAGCAGGGCTCCGACGAGCACGGGAACACCGATGACCGCGACCGCGTGGCTGATCGCCGCGTAGGCGTCGGGGTTGCGGAACGGGTCGATGTCCGAGGCGTTCTCCGGCCACACCACGAAGTCGGGCCGGGCGACGGTGCCGAGCCGGACCGCGGCGGCCAGCCGCTCGGTGGCCGCCACATGGCGGTGCAGCACCTCCTCGCGCCGGCCGAGGAAGTGCAGGCCGGTGCCGGGCACGCTGCCCTGGATCACCGCGGCCGTCACGGCCTTGCCGCCGGTCGGCAGCGGCACCGCCAGACCGGCGAGCGGGACGGCCACCACGCCGACCCCTGCGGCGACGACGACGGCCAGTCCGCGGGCGCGGGCGGTCACGGCCAGCGCCAGCAGCGTGCCGGTCAGTGCGGTCACGAAGCTGACCAGCGGAGCGCCCCCCAGAGCGGCGTAGGGCGCCAGCGGTGACCCGGTCTGCCCGAAGGCCAGCCGGCCCCAGGGGAAGCCGCCGAAGGGCACGCTGGCCCGGGCCAGCTCCTCTGCCACCCACCCGGCCGCGGCCCACACCGGCCAGCCGGGCAGCCGGGTCACCAGGGCGAGCACGATCCCGAGCCCGGCCACGAAGGCTGACTCCAGCAGGGCGACCAGCAGCCACGCGTCGACCCCGACGATGTGCAGCCACGAGAGCATCGGCACGAACAGCGCGAGCCCGTGGACCAGTCCGAGCAGGGCGGCGCGGCGCGGTCGCTGGGAGCGGCAGGCCAGCACCAGCAGGGCGACCGCCGGGACGGCGAGCGGCCACACGTCGTACGGCGGGAAGGTGGCGGTCGCGAGCAGTCCGCTCAGCAGCGCAGCGATCAGCCGCGGCCAGAGCCGACCTTCGCCGGGACGTCGCGCCGCCTGGACCGCCAGCGCCCGGCCGACCGACCAGTGCGGCCGAGTGCCTGTCGCGGCACTGCTCACGGTCGTCGTTCCTCTCGCCACCGAACCGGCGGCTTCGCCGCGCTGGACCTCGTGACCGTACAACGCGCTCGCGGTTGTTGGCGTGCCGGTGAAGACATCGTGACCGTCCGGACAAGGTCCCTCGAAGTCGGGACAAGATCGCTGGCGGTCGAGAGAGGGACACGGAGAACTGGCTCGGACACGGGTGAGGGCCTGACCGCGCCTTCGGACCGACTCCGTCCGGCTGGCGGCCGGATCGAACGCCGTTGTCTACTGGGCGGTCAGGCCCTTCCCTTGTCGCACCCCCCGACGGTGCCCCCTGCCCGTCTCGGACGGAATCGGCCCTCGGACCTGGCACCCGGACGGCGCTTGCGCATTGCGCCGTCCCTTGATCCGAAGCCGGCTCCGCGGTGTGTTGCATGGGGCGAGCCGTACGGTGTCCTCGCGGTGGACGGGCTCAGACTTGTAGTGCGGACGGGGTCCTGTCAACTCCCCCCTGACCTGCGGGAATGCGCATCGTCGCAGGTGAGCGCTACCTGGTGTCCACCAACGATTTACCGAGGATTTTCAAGGGTTTTCGGCGTGTCGAGGAGACACACCACTGCGCAATAGTCCGTTCGGGGGATCCTGCTCCCGACCAATCGTGCCAAGGTGGTCAGGACGGCGCCGGGACGACGACGGTGCCCCGCGCGGTGACCGCGACGATGGGGGGATCGAGCACCTCCGCCGCCGAGGCGGATCGCTCGGGTCGGCCCCGGCAGACCACTCGCGCCTCGAAGTCGATGTCGCGGCTGCGCGTGCCGACACGCACCACGGTCGCGATCACCTCGAGGACGTCGCCGGCTTGCACGGGCGCACGGAACTGCACCGACGAGTACGACGCGAACAGGCCCTCGTCGCCGTCGGTGCGCACGCACACCTCCGTCGCGACGTCCCCGAAGAGCGCTAGCGCGTACGCACCGTCGACCAGGTTGCCTGCGTAGTGTGCGTGCGCGTAGGGGACGTAGCGACGGTGCGTCACGGTCAGGCCGAGCCGGTCGGCGTTCGTGCCCGTCATGGTCGAGCCCTCCCATGGACCATCGCGTGCACGAGATAGCTCGCGACCTCGCCCGGGGTGGTGCCGCGTCCGAAGATGCGATCGACGCCGAGCTCGGTTGTTGCCGACTCGTCGAAGCGAGGGCCGCCGACCACCAGCAGCGGAGCCCGCCCGGCCGGGTAGGCCTCGCGGAAGGCCGCCGACATCTCGCGGGTGTTCTTCAGATGGGCGTCGCGCTGGGTCACGACCTGCGACACGAGGACCGCATCGGCCTTCTCCTCGCGGGCCCGGCCGACGAGCTCGGCGACCAGCACCTGTGCACCGAGATTGACGACCTTGATCTCCCGGTAGTTCTCGAGTCCCTTCTCGCCGGCGAAACCCTTGACGTTGAGGATCGCGTCGATGCCGACGGTGTGCGCGTCCGTCCCGATGCAGGCGCCGAGGACCACGAGCTTGCGCCGCAGCACCCGCTTGATGTCGGCGTTGACCTCCTTCGCGGTCAGCAGCGGGTACTCCCGCTCGACGACCGTGACCTTGCTCAGGTCGACGAGGTGGTTGGCCCGGCCGTAGACGACGAAGAAGGTGAAGTCGGGTCCCATCGGCTTGGCGTGCACGACCATCGCCGGGTCCAGCCCCATCTTGTTGGCCAGCTGTTGGGCGGCCCCCTCGGCCCGCTTGTCGTGGGGCATGGGCAGGGTGAACGACACCTGGACCATGCCGTCACCGGTCGTGTCGCCGTACGGTCGGAGGATGCGCTTGTCCTTGGCGTCCTGCTGCGCGGTCACGTTCCCGCCTCCAGGATCTCCGTGGCCGGGTTGAGGTAGCCGGGGGCGTGCCGCACCACACCGTCGTAGCCCTTGCCGGCGGTCGCCGGTCGCTTCATCAGTCCGAACGTGCCGTCGCCGATGGCGTCGAGCAAGGGGGCGCGGCCCGGCTCGGCGGCGATCCGCTCGAGCAGCTCGACAGCCTCGGTGAGCACCTGCTGGGCCCGCTGCTGGATGAACCCGCCCTGTCGCGGGTGGAAGTCCTCGTGCAGGTTGCCGGCCGCGTTCATCACGTAGCGCACGTTCTGCAACGCGAGGTCGCGGTCGGACAGGAACGGTGTCACAACCGCCTCGGTCATCATCCCGACCAGCAGGATGCCCTGACCGGTCATCGCGCCGACGAGGTTGAAGAAGCCGTCGAGCAAGTAGCCACGGAACACGTCGCCGGTCATGTGCTTGGTCGGCGGCATCCATTTCAGCGGCGCGTGCGGGAACAGCTCGCGGGCCAGCAGCGCGTGCGCCAGCTCGAGGCGGAACGAGTCCGGGATGTCGGGGTTGATCTCGAAGGCGTGGCCCAGGCCGAGCTGCCAGTCCTCGAGCCCGGCCTCCTTCGCGAAGTACTCGTTGAGCAGCTGGCTCACCGTGACCGTGTGCGCCTCGTTGACCGCGTCCGCCGTCGTGAGGTAGTTGTCCTCACCGGTGTTGATGATGATGCCCGCCCGAGCGTGCACCTGGCGCGAGAAGCGCTGGTCGACGAACGTGCGGATCGGGTTGATGTCGCGGAAGAGGATGCCGTACATCGAGTCGTTGAGCATCATGTCGAGCCGCTCGAGGCCGGCGAGCGCGGCGATCTCCGGCATGCACAGCCCGGACGCGTAGTTGGTCAGCCGGACGTAGCGGCCGAGCTCGCGCGAGACGTCGTCGAGCGCGGCCCGCATCAGCCGGAAGTTCTCCTGGGTGGCATAGGTGCCGGCGTAGCCCTCGCGGGTCGCGCCCTCCGGGACGTAGTCGAGCAGCGACTGCCCGGTCGACCGGATGACCGCGATCACGTCGGCGCCCTCGCGGGCGGCGTTCTGCGCCTGCGGGATGTCCTCGTGGATGTCGCCGGTCGCGACGATGAGGTAGATCCACGGTTTGCGCGGCGCGTCGCCGATCTTGTTGACCATGCGCTCCCGTTCGGCGCGGCGCCGGTCGATGGACCGGATGCCCGCGCGGACGTGGCGGGTGGCCAGCCGGGCCGCCCGGGTCGAGTCGGCGCCCTCGGGGATCCGGAACCGCACTCCCCCGGTGGCCGCCTTCTGCGCCAGCTCGGTGAGGTCCGCGTGCCTGCCGGTCAGCATCGCGTCCCACACGGGCAGCGCGACGCCGTGCTGGAGCCCGACGTCGGCACCGACCGCGTCGACCAGGCGGTTGACCCACGGGATCCCGTCCGGGTCCGCGCCCGCCACGCCGGCCAGGCGCAACACGGCGCGCTCGACGGACACCGTGGTGTGGGTGCGGGCCAGCTTGACCACCGGGCGACCGACCTGCCGGGCCAGGGTGCGGGCGCGCCGGACCGCCTGCGGGTTCAGGCCCAGGTCGCTGCGCGGCACGTCGTGTCTCCCTTGACCAGAAGAGTTGCGGGGCGGTGGCAGAACGGACGGAGGATCTGCGGCGCCGAAAGGCTCTCACCGGAGGATACGCAACGCCGCGTGCCCGGCGCACCTCTGTGACGGGCCGGCACCCGCGGTGCGGCCCGTCGCTCAGTCGCCGTGCACGGTGCGCCCGCGCACCACGGTTCGGCGGGCGCCGGGCAGCCGTGACCCGGGCTCCAGCGAGGGCAGCCCCGGACCGACGACGTCCCAGGCGGTGAAGGTGGCGGGAGCCCCCGGGCGGAGCACCCCGGCGGCGTCCTCGCCTGCCGCCCACCAGCCACCCCGGGTGTGGGCGTCGAAGGCGGCCTCGATCTCGATCCGGTGGGTCGGGACGTGGTGCTGCACCGCCGCTCGCACGGTGCCCCAGGGGTCGATCGGCGTGACCGGCGAGTCCGATCCCAGGGCGAGGGCGACGCCGGCCCTGCGCAGCGCCGCGAATGGGTTCAGCGTCTCGGCCCGGGGCCGGCCGAGGCGCTCGGCGTACATCTGCGACGCCCCGCCCCAGAGCCGGTCGAACGCCGGCTGCACCGACGCGACGACGCCAAGCCGCGCCAGCACCTCGATCGCGTCGGGCCAGAGCATCTCGACGTGCTCGAGCCGGTGCCGCCTGGCTCG